>CAMUAR010000006.1 GCA_947086895.1 uncultured Lachnospiraceae bacterium
ATATCGCCAGATATTATACCGCGCCGATTCGCGTCCGACCGAAGGGAGGATAAATACATAAACGAATCGTGCGCATCTTCCAGAGGAATACCATGTTTGAAGAACATGGTATAATATCGCCAGATATTATACCGCGCCGATTCGCGTCCGACCGAAGGGAGGATAAATTCTTTGGCGAATCATGTGATTGCTCTGCAAGAGCCATTCATCCTTCGGAGAGTACCTTATCAGAATTATTATACGCCGATTCGATCTGTGAATCTTTCAAACAGGAAAATAAAGTGCAGCTGCTTATTTCGACAGGATAAGAACACGAAAACCTTTTGGGTTAAAACAAGAAGCCCGTTGGCTTTAAATATAGGTAATACATAAGTATGCTGTGATTTTAGTACAAAAATAGGTTGAGAAAAATATTTTATGGGTGATGAAAAATGGTGGAAGCGGTTAAAACCTCTTCGCATTGCATCAAACTGGAAAGTTATGTGGAACAAATTGGAGGATATAGAACCAGATTATACAGACCCAGATCATGATGCGTGGTTGTTTATATTTTTAGAAGATATGGTATATATTATAACAGAATATACCTATAAAAAAGATAAGAAAACGATAAAACGCACACTTGCAATTGACTTGGGATGGTATCCTGACGGTGATATAAAAGGGAGTTATCGTCTTGTGGCGATTTTGGACGATCATTGGAATAAGCCGATTCTTGAGCTAAAAACGCGAAGCACGCAGGAAGTTGTGGATACTATGGAGTTATGGATGTTTGAAACATTTGCAGACTGGAAAAACACGTATCCAGAAGATAAGGAAGAAACGATTTGATAAAATAGAGAATACATAGTTTTGTTTATCCAATAACCAATTATTCAGCTAAATTTGTCTATTGACACAATTGTAAAATAATGTTAAAATATAGCAAGTAGGGAACAGATATTCCCTATGCACAATCGTGCTCTTCATAAAAATAGCTGCCATTCACGCCATGGCAGTTATTTTCGTTGTACGCATCTAATATTTCTTAATCAAAGATTAAAAAATTCTACAGTTTTATCGGCAAACTTTTAAACCATATTTTTATGACATAGTAAAAAAATAAAAATTGCATAAGAGAAAGTCAAAAATCAATCACCAAAAATAAAAACACTTCAATTTCTCGCAAAAAAAAGAACATTGGGGATTTATATTTTGTATTTTGTTTTGCCAAATGGATACCTCCACCAAAGGCTTCAAAGATACTTTAAATAAGCATATAATTTCCGATATATTATTTTGAGTATATAAATCGTCTAAAATGTAATTATTTGTAATATATTCTTGCCGTGGAATTTTTTTGAAAAAATATTTTTTATTTTTGAATGGATTTGATAAAGCCAATCGTATTATAAGTGAAGCGGATAATCAGCTTAAAATTTTCGGAGGTGACAAGTTATGAAGAAGATGATGGCAGGTATTATGGCAATCGCAATGATACTTTCGCTCGGCGTGCATACGGTAGATGCAGCGGAGATTGCGTTGCACGGCGGGCATTGTAGAACAAGAAGGACAAATACAAATATTTGTTCCGAGTGCGGTACAACATGCCGTTTTGTGGATGCCGACTGGGATGGAATCTGTGATCACTGCGGAACATCCAGACGCTGCGAAGGCTACTACACAGCTGCAATCTGTGGGAGCTGCGGAACAGTATGCCGCTTTGTAGATGCAAACGGGGATGGCGTTTGTGATCATTGTGGTACAGGAAGACATTGCGAGGGAAGCCGTCATGCTGCAAGACTCTGTGGGGATTGCGGAACGGTTTGCAGTTTTGTGGATGTTGACGGCGACGGAATTTGCGATCACTGCGGAACGACAAGAGGTTTTGCGGATGTTGATGGCGATGGGATCTGTGATTACTGCAATACTTCCTGCCAGTATACGGGTGTGGTCGGCAGCGATGCATGTGATCACTGCCTTGGAATTTGTGAATTTACAGATGCGAATGACGATGGTATTTGTGACAACTGCGGTATTGGACGGCACTGTGTTGGAACAGGGCATTGCGGCGGTTACACAACGAGCACTGCTGCAAATACCGCAGTTTCAGGAAGTTATGGAAGCGGGCATTCCAGACGGCATGGGCATTGCAGATAAATGAGGGTTAAACTGTGCGGAGCGAGCAGGAGGCAAACAGGGCGGTGGAACAGTATGCAGATACGGTTCACCGTCTCTGCATGATACATCTAAAAAACTACCATGATGCGGAGGACATATTTCAAACAGTTTTTTTGAAATATGTCCTTAGTTCTGTTGTGTTTGAGAGCGAAGAACATGAGAAGGCATGGTTTATCCGAGTTACGATCAATGCCTGCAAAGATTTAAGCAGAAGTTTTTTTCGAAATAAAACAGTACCGTTGGACGAGCTGCTTAGTGAACCGGCAAAATTGGAACCAGATTATAGCATGGTGTTGGAAGCTGTGTTATCCTTGCCAGAAAAATATCGGGATGTTGTGTACCTCCATTATTATGAAGAATATTCAGCAGTGGAGATCAGCCGTATTCTAAAGAAAAATGTAAATACAATCTACACGCTTTTGAACCGTTCCAAACGGCTGCTCAAAGAAAAATTGGGAGGTGATTGGCTTGAATGACAAAATAAAAGGAGCCTTTGATACGATCAAGTCAGGAGATGAATTAAAAAAGAATACAAGAGAATTTTTATCGCAGAAAACACGAGGATATAAAAGAAAAGTATTTTTTCCGTATCGTTGGTTGGTCGTGGCTGCAAAATGTACTTTATTTGCAGTAATTTGTTTTGGAGGTTATTCCTTGTATTTTACTCCTGTTTCTCTGATTAGTTTGGATGTAAATCCTTCGATTGAGCTTGGAGTCAATCGGTTTGACAGAGTGGTTTCCGTCGATACGTATTATGAAGGTTTCGATACAACAGAACCGTCGGTAAATGTTCGTTTTTTAAATTATAAAGATGCAATAGAGCAGATTCTTGCGGATGAAAATATGACACCCTATGTAAATCAAGGTCAGTTTATGGCTGTTACAGTATTTGGATCAAGTGAAGAAAAAAGCAGTGAAATGCTTTCTGAACTATCTGCCTGCACAGCGTCTTACAACAATGTTTTTTGTTTTTCAGGCAACCGACAAGAAGTTGCTGATGCGCATTCTGAGGGAATGTCTTTTGGAAAATACAGGGCTTTTTTGGAACTGAACGCTCTTGATCCAGAGATTATGCCAAAAGATGTCAAAGAACTTACAATGGGACAAATATGGAACGAAATTCGTATGCTGTCGTCAGAACCAGTATGGGATATAGAGGAAGAAGAAAACCTTGTGGATAAGACAGAAAATGGAGAAAGTCCATTTGAAGAAGGAATCAAAAATGGAATTGGAAACCAAGGCAGCGATAATAAGCCAGATGAATCAGAAACCGAAGAAAATGACAGACCGGATGAATCGGAGGACAAAGACGATAGCAAGCCAGATCCGTCAGAAACCGAAGAAAATGACAGACCAGATGAATCGGAGGACAAAGACGACAGCAAGCCAGACCCGTCAGAAACCGAAAATAATGACAAACCAGATGAATTAGACGACAATAACAATGGTAAGTTTGATGAAACAGAAGATGAACTTAATACTAACAGCGACAAGACTGATAATGACGAATCAAATAAAACAGAACCTGAAAATAATGTGGGTACTGAATTGCCAGAGACTGGTGATACAACCGGAAGTGGAAATGCCGGTTGGAATGGAGGCGGTCATGGTCATGGCTACGGACATCACAAAGAAAATTAAAACTAGATATTTTTTAAAATAGCAGTTTTAATAACAAAAAAATTAAGATTTCCGCTTTTTCCGCGCAAGTTTTTTGGACAGCCGCTGTGTTTTTGCAGCGGTTGTCCGATTTTTTGGTCTTGCGCTGCGTTTTTGTGCTATAAAAATATAATAACCGTCTTTTTCTATAATTTGTACACCGCCAAAAACAGAGATTAGTTTGTTTTTATACCAATCACGACGTTTTGTGACCATGTAGAACATGCCGCCGGATGCAAGGTGCCGGAAACCCTGTTCGATAAAGTTTTTTGCCACAGAAAAATCCGTGTGGTATGGTGGATTTGATAAAATTTTTGTGTAGTCGCTGTCTGGGACAGCAGCCAGACCATCGCTTTTTAGAATCTGTATATTTTCTGAAACGTCATTTGCAGCAGCGTTTTTGCGCGCAAGTGTAAGCGCATCTTCTGAAATATCACACATTGTAACTTGTGCAGGCGAAGTTAATTTTGCTGCTAGAATGCCGACAATACCATAACCGCAGCCAAGATCAAGAACCTTGTCCTCAGGAAGAAATTCCACACAAGAAAGCATGGCGCATGTTCCGCGGTCTGGACCAGACGGAGAAAAGACCTTGTCGTTTGTGGTAAAAAGCATAGTTTTTCCTTTTATTTCTACGGTAAATTCCGGCATATATATTCTCCTGTTTTTTCGGTGATGGCGAACTTCGAAATACTGTTCTTTCTTTCAATTTTTGCAGTGTGATTCCTGTTTTGGCAGTGAGATTTTGGGTGGAAAAGCATTTCACGCGGCATCTGCACCGACTGTTCGATACAAAGAATACTTCATTAATAATATATTTTTAGTTTGTTATTTTTATTTTATTTATAATAAGTTTTGTAATTTTAAATATTCCAAATATCTTTAGACTTGAAATTATTTTTTTGATTTTGAAGTATTTTAACCTGGTTTTCCTGCTTTGTCAATGAAGATTCTGCAATTGGTTTGTGATAAGATATTTTCTCTGTTGACTGGTATTGTTGTTTGAACGTTATAAGTTGTTGACTTTTCGCGTCAAGCCGCTGCTGTGAATTTTCGTATATTTTTTTTGTATTAGAAAATACTATACTTGCAAAATAAGATTTTTATCGCCGCCCGTCAGCGGCAGAATGTGAGGTAGTATGGACGATACAGTGGCTTTATTAAAGGAATGCAACTCCGGTATTAAGATGGGAATTCAATCGCTGGAGGAAGTGATGGATCGTGTAAAAGCAAAACCGATGAGAAATATTCTGCATAATGCAAAATGCGAGCATGAAAAGTTGGGGGATGAAACTCACGCATTGCTGTTAAAGTATGATGAAGAGGGAAAAGAGCCAAGCACGGTTGCAAAAATGATGTCCACAATAAAAACGGGCGCAAAGCTTGCAATGGAGGAGAGCGATCAGACAGTGGCAAGATTGATCACCGACGGCTGCGATATGGGAATTAAGTCGCTGCACCAGTATTTAAATCAATATTCCGGCGCAGACGATAAGGCGCGCAAACTGACAGGGCAGTTGATTGAATCAGAAGAAAAACTGCGCAAAGGAATGCAGGCATTTTTATAACAGCAGTCTTATTTCAAAAAAAATGATGAATTTGTTCCAGAGACTTTCAAATGTGATAAAAATATGGTAAAATGTATGAAAAGGCAAAAGAAGCGGACAGAAAGTTTGTGCGAAATCATGTTTTTATGAATATTGTGCATGAATCTATTGCAGGAAAGCTGTAAGCAGAATTGTAATGCCGAGAAAATAGGACAATGCTTTGTCCTGTTTTCTCTCGCTTTTTATGCACGCAGATGTGAAAAAAAAATTAGCATCCGGCGCGAGCAGGGGAAGGAAACTTCCCTGCTCGATTGCATGTAAGCGAGAAGAGGAACTTTACAGCAAGACCGTCCGCGTCTGATGCGAGAGTTATAATAAATTTATAATAACAGAATTTGTTATTAAGGCGGCAATAAAATTTAATTTATGGAGGTTATGTATGAAAGAAATAATCTTTCTGGAACCTGTGTTTAAAGAGATGATCTGGGGAGGAACAAGGCTGCGGGACGACTTTTCATATGAGATTCCAGGGGATCACACAGGAGAATGCTGGGCAGTCAGCGCTCATCCGAACGGTGATTGTACTGTGAACGATGGTGCTTGGAAGGGAAAGAGCCTTCGTTGGCTGTGGGAAGAACACCGTGAGCTGTTTGGCGGGCAAAAGGGCGATGTGTTTCCTCTGCTGGTTAAAATTATTGATGCGAAGGCGGATCTTAGTATTCAAGTGCATCCAGATGATGTGTATGCGAAGGAACATGAGAATGGCGCTCTTGGAAAAACAGAATGCTGGTACATACTGGATTGTGATCCAGACGCAAGCATTGTGATCGGGCATTATGCCAAAAGCAAAGAAGAGTTAGAGAGTATGATTGCCGACAAGCGCTGGAATGATTTGATTCGTGTTCTGCCAGTACACAAAGGAGACTTTTTCCAGATTGAGCCAGGCACAGTCCACGCGATCAAAAAAGGGACTCTGATTTTGGAAACACAGCAAAACAGTGATATTACTTATCGGCTTTATGATTATGACAGACTTTCGGACGGCAAGCCAAGACAGCTTCATATTGAAAAAAGTATTGATGTTATCCGCTGTCCGCACAAAGATCAGAAGGGAATGCGGTCTATAAAAAGTTTTGAGGACGCCCGTGTAGAACAACTTGTTTCCTGTTCCTATTATTCGGTTGAAAAAATTGATCTTGATGGTAGAGCGGCGTTTGACCAAAAAGAAAGTTTTCGTATTTTCAGCGTGCTTGACGGAAGCGGAAGCATCGACGGCACGCCGATTTCCAAGGGAGCACATTTTATTTTGCCTTATGGTTATGGAACATACCAGTTGTCAGGTACTATGATGCTGATTTCCTCTTATGTAACAAAAATAGAGTAAAGGATAAATTGCTGTTAAATATAAAAGCAAAGTTTTGTTAAAAATATTTTAGATTTTTCCATTGCAGGTTTGCGTCCGTGCGGCATCCGCAAACCTGGCAGCAGGACAAGCCGTACAGAAAAGAGGCAAAAGATGAACAATCTGTTTAATCCAGACAACGGCTTTTTTCGGATTATGGGAAAAGCATGGGATATGATTCTTGCCAGTGTGCTATGGCTGGTTTGCTGCATACCACTTTATTTTGTTATTACAATTGTGACAAGTAATTTAGGGCATCCGGTTATTTTGCTGATGTTTATCGCACTGGACGCAGTTTTAATGATACCAGTTGGACCAGCGATGGCTTCGATTTACTATGTGTGTATGAAAGTGATCCGCAGAGAGCGCGGATATGTATTCCGCGAATATGTTCATGCATTTAAGATGAATTTTAAGGTTGGGGCAGTTACCGGAGCAATTATCGGAGCTTTGATTACATTGCTCAGTTTTAATCTTCAGTATTCTTATGCATTGTCCGCTGCGGAGGAGAATGTTGGCATGGGAACGATAGTCCTTGTTGTAACGCTGGCGGTCTGTTTTGTGCTTTCGGGTGTTTTGATGGTAATTTTTCCAGTGCTTTCGCGGTTTTCTATGGGTGTGAAGCAGCTGTTTAAAACATCGCTGTTTATCGCGTTCCGACATATTTTATATACGCTCTTATTGTTTGTTATTGTGCTTGTCAGCGCGCTCGCAATTTATCTGATTGTCCCGGCTATCTTTTTTGTACCTGCCGTGTGCGCGCTTGTATGTTCATTTCCGATGGAGCGCGTATTGAAAAAATATATGCCAAAGCCGGAGAATACAGCAGCTGCCGACGGCGTGTTTGTACGGGAGGGGGATGTGGTCTCTGAGGAGGATGGAGAGCGCAAGGATTTGTGGTATTTGGAGTAATAAAAAAATATATAGGAGGATAAAGCTACATGGATGAAAAAAAGGTATATGATTTAATGGATTGGGCGGCGATTGAGGCGCTGGTGTATTCCGAGTCCGACAACCCGCATGAGATATTGGGTCCGCATGCAACGGAGGACGGAATCTTGATTGGGGCTTTTGTGCCGGGAGCGCAGGAGATTACTGTTGTGACAGACAAAAAAGAATTTCCGATGATCTGTGAGGATGACGCTGGATATTTTGCAGCGCTTTTGGATGGAAAAAAAGTTCCGGCGTACCGGCTCCGCGCAAAGTACCAGGACGGCAGTGAGGAAGAGTTTTCGGATGCGTACTCTTTTGCGCCGGTGATTACAGATAATGATTGTGAGATGTTTTCACAGGGCATTCATTACACGATCTATGAAAAGCTTGGCGCGCATGTGATAACAAGAAATAATGTGGAAGGAACGCTCTTTGCTGTCTGGGCGCCGAATGCAATGCGCGTGAGCGTTGTCGGAAACTTTAATCTCTGGGACGGACGCAGACATCCGATGAGAAGACTTGGCGATTCTGGTATTTTTGAACTTTTTATCCCTGGAATCGGCGTCGGTGAAATTTATAAATACGAATTAAAAGCACGCGGCGGGCTGACTTATCTGAAGGCTGACCCTTATGCAAACGAGGCGGAGCTGCGCCCGGCAAATGCTTCGGTAGTTGCAAAGCTGGATGGTTTTGCGTGGTCGGATGCAAAATGGCTTGCGGAAAGATGTAAAAAGAATTATGACGAAGAGCCAGTTTCGATCTATGAAGTGCATCTGGGAGGCTTTAAAAAGCCGGAGGAGAAAAACGGAAGCTTTTACAATTATCGGGAACTTGCAGTGATGATTGCAGATTATGTTGTAAAGATGGGGTACACGCACATTGAGCTGATGCCTGTGATGGAACACCCGTTCGACGGCTCCTGGGGCTATCAGGTGACAGGATATTATGCAGTAACTTCCCGCTACGGTACTCCAGAAGATTTTATGTATTTTGTCAACTATATGCATGAGCATGGTATTGGCGTGATTCTTGACTGGGTTCCGGCGCATTTTCCAAGGGATACGTTTGGACTTTCCAATTTTGACGGCACTTGTCTGTATGAGCATTTCGACCCGCGTCAAGGTTCCCATCCGCATTGGGGAACATTGATTTATAATTATGGTCGTCCGCAGGTTTCGAACTTCCTGATTGCAAACGCATTGTTTTGGATTGAGAAATATCATGCGGACGGCATCCGTATGGATGCGGTGGCCTCGATGCTTTATCTCGATTATGGAAAAAGAGATGGCGAGTGGATTGCAAATAAATTTGGCGGGCATGAAAACCTGGATGCGATTGAATTGTTCCACCACTTAAATTCAATTTTCCACAAGCGCAAAGACGGCGCGATCTTGATTGCAGAAGAATCGACAGCGTGGCCGGAAGTAACTGGAAATGTGGACAAGGGTGGTCTTGGGTTTGACTACAAGTGGAATATGGGCTGGATGAACGATTTTACAAACTATATGAAGCAGGATCCGCTGTTCCGAAAAGGCTGTCATGGAGCATTGACATTCAGTATGATGTACGCTTACAGCGAGAAGTTTATCCTTGTTCTATCACATGATGAAGTGGTTCATGGCAAAGCTTCGATGCTTTATAAAATGCCGGGTACAATACCGGAGAAATTTGCAAATTTACGTCTGGCTTACGGATTTATGGCGGCTCATCCAGGAAAGAAATTATTGTTTATGGGTCAGGAGTTTGGTCAGACGCGCGAGTGGAGCGAGGAGCGCAGTCTTGACTGGGAGCTGCTGGAGCAGGACGATCATCGCAAGATGCAGGAGTATTCGGCAAAATTAAACAAACTTTACCGCGAACATCCGGCGTTTTATCAGATGGATTACGACCCGCAGGGATTTTTATGGATCAGCTGCCAGGACGCAGATCACAGTTTTGTCAGCTTTATAAGAAGATCGAAAAAACCTGAGGAAACATTGTTTGTAGTCTGCAATTTTACACCAATTGTCTATGACAGCTGTAAGGTGGCAGTTCCGTTTGCTGGAAAATATAAGGAGATTTTTAACAGCGATTCGGAGGAATTCGGCGGCAGCGGCAAAGTGAATCCGCGTGTAAAACAATCCAAAGAAGGAGAGATTGACGGACAGGAGAACTATATTGAAATCAATCTTCCGCCTCTTGGCATCGCAATTTTTACAGCGGTGGAAGAGCCAAAGAAAACAGTTCGCGGCAAGGAGCTAAAAAAGAAGAATTCTGCAGGGAAGCCGTCAAGAAAAAGCAAGACAAAAGAGCAAACTGCAGAGCAGGAGAAAAATGCGGATAAGGAAACGGATAAAATCAGTATAACCAAAGAATCAGAAGCAGACAGTATAAAACTGCAGAACATACCAGATGAAACAGCAGAGCAGCCGAAGACAGACAGCACCGCAGAATCGGAGAATGTGACAGGCGAAGCAGCAGAACAGCCGGAGACAGACAGCACCGCAGAATCGGAGAATGTGACAGGCGAAACAGCAGAACAGCCAGAGACAGACAGCACCGCAGAACCGGAGAATGTGACAGGCGAAGCAGCACAGCAGCCGGAGACAGACAGTACCACAAAGACAGAAAATGGAAAAGCCAAATCTTCAAAGAAGAAGAAAACGGCAGGCGGTTCAGAACAAAAGAAGGAACTGACAAAAACATCTGTGAAAAAGGCAAGCTCTGCAAAAAAAGATAAGGCGGAAAAAACTGCAAAAAAAGTATCCGGGAAAGGCAAAGATACAGCGAAGAAGTCAAAGAAAACAAGCGGAAAGAAAAAAGGGACGAAAGTGGGGAAATAATTTATGGTAAGCGCATTGGGAAATATCCTAGCAAAAGGAAGCGCAGGTTTATTTGGATCAACAGTTACACATTCTTTTGATTTTATGGCAACTTTGGAGAAATTTTTGCCGAGTTTGCTGTCGTTTCTCGGAAAGCTGCTGATCGTTCTGATTATTATTTTGGTTGGCAGGAAGCTGATTAACATAGTATTAAAACTTACTGAAAAGGGATTTGAGCGCGCACATATCGATGCTGGAGTTTCTGGATTTATCTGTTCTGTATTTAAAACAGTGCTTTATTTTATCTTAGTTATGATCCTTGCAAATGTAGTTGGGATTGCAACAACTTCGATTGTCGCTCTGGTTGGTTCGGTCGGATTAACGGTCGGTCTTGCACTGCAGGGCAGCTTAGCCAATTTCGCAGGCGGAATTCTTCTGCTTGTGTTAAAGCCGTTTAAAGTGGGCGACTATATTATTGCTCAGGGTCTGGAAGGCACAGTGACCAAAATAGATCTGTTTTACACAACGGTCAACACAACGGACAACCGCACAGTGGTATTGCCGAACGGCACGCTCTCCAACGGAAGTATTATCAATGTAACGCATCAGCCGGAGCGCAGGCTTGATCTTGTAATTCCGATTGGTTATGGGGATGATATCCGCGAGGCGAAAGGGATTCTTGAGCGGATTGTGATAAAGCACACCGAACAGATTCTTATGGACCGCGATTATACAATCTGTGTTGCAAATTTTGGCGAGAGTGCGGTTGAGATCAATTTCCGCGTTTGGGTTAAGCAGGAAGATTACTGGAATATGCGCGCGGAGTTGTTGGAGGAGATTAAATATGCGTTTGACGAGCAACATATTTCAATTCCATTCAATCAGCTCGACGTATATTTGAAAAAATCGGACACATGATTTCGTCAAACTAAACAAGAAAAATTGAAAAAAACGGACATAGAGATAAGTAAAATATAGAAAAATCAAAAACATACAAAAAATCCTTTTCAAATGAAAGAAAACGTGATATCTTAATACCAACGAAAGGTATTGGAGAGCGAAGGTGTTCTTTAGTGTAAGACTAAAAGAGCGCCTTTTTCTCTTTTTATTCCTGTGTTATGAGAAAAGCTCTCAGAGGATGCGTGCCAGAAACATTTAAAAAACCATTGTTTTATGGCATTATTTAGCGCAGGGAATCCTATTTTGTAAGATTTTTTGCGAGTTTGTGTCTGCGCGTTGCTTGACACAAAGCTGTACACGTACAAAAAGCAACGCAGAAATGGGGATTTGTATGGAAGAGAAACTGATGGATATTTTTGGGATTGATGTGTTTGATGAAGCTGTTATGCTGGAAAAACTGCCGAAAAAAACATTTGCCGCGCTGAAAAAGACGATCGATAACGGCGAGGAGCTTGACGCTCAGGTAGCGGAAGTTGTTGCAAATGCGATGAAGGACTGGGCGATTGAGAAGGGAGCTACACACTATACGCACTGGTTTCAGCCGATGACTGGCGTAACAGCAGAAAAACATGATTCTTTTATTACCCCGACGTCAAACGGAAAGATTATTATGGAATTTTCGGGAAAGGCGTTGATTAAGGGGGAACCAGATGCGTCGTCATTTCCGTCCGGCGGTCTGCGCGCAACGTTTGAGGCGAGGGGGTACACAGCATGGGACTGCACATCTCCGGCATTTTTAAAGGAAGATGCGGCGGGCGTTACTCTTTGTATTCCAACTGCGTTCTGCTCTTATACCGGCGAGGCGCTGGATAAAAAGACTCCTCTGCTGCGCTCTATGGAAGCACTCAATAAGCAGGCCGTTCGCGCGGTTCATCTGCTTGGCAACACGGATATTCGAAATGTGTCCTGCTCCGTTGGTGCAGAACAGGAATACTTTATTATTGACAGAGAAAAGTACTTAAAACGCGAGGATTTAATTTTTACCGGACGCACGTTGTTTGGCGCGATGCCGCCAAAGGGACAGGAGATGGACGATCATTACTTTGGCACGATTAAAGAGCGGATTGCGTCCTTTATGAAAGAACTGAACAGGGAACTTTGGAAGCTCGGCGTTCTGGCAAAAACGCAGCACAATGAAGTTGCGCCGGCGCAGCATGAGCTTGCTCCAGTCTATGCGACAGCCAATATCGCTACCGACCACAACCAGCTTGTGATGGAATGTATGAAGAAGATTGCGAACCGTCAGGGGCTTACCTGTCTGCTGCACGAAAAGCCGTTTGCGGGCGTGAATGGATCGGGGAAGCATGATAACTGGTCCATGATCTCAGATACAGGAAAGAACCTTTTAGACCCTGGAAAAACACCGGAGGACAATTTAAGATTTTTGTTTTTCCTTGCAGCAGTGATGAAGGCGGTTGATGAACATGCAGAGCTTTTGCGGCTTTCTGCTTCCACTCCAGGCAACGACCACCGGCTTGGCGCGAACGAAGCGCCGCCTGCAATTATCTCCATATTTATCGGCGAGCAGCTTGAAAATGTTCTGGAACAGTTTGTTGCAAACGGGACAGCAGCAATCTCAAAACAGGGCGGATGGATGAACATTGGTGTTCATACATTGCCGGAATTAAAAAAAGATGCGACTGACCGCAACCGCACATCACCGTTTGCGTTTACTGGAAACAAGTTTGAGTTCCGTATGCTTGCCTCTTCCATGTCAATCGCCGGAGCCAATACAGTATTAAACACCATTGTGGCAGATGCGCTCAGTGAGATGTCGGATGAAATTGAGAAGGCAAAAGACCCAGACCGAGCGATTCTCAAGGTGATCAAACAGACCATTATAGATCACAAGAAAATTATATTTAACGGCAACGGCTATTCGGACGAGTGGATCAAAGAAGCGGAGAACCGCGGACTGCCGAATATAAAATCTATGGTTGAGGCAATTCCATACCTGCTGGATCAAAAAAGCATTGATATGTTTTGCAGACAGGGCGTATTTTCTAAAGCAGAGCTAGAATCGCGCGCCGAGATCAATTATGAGATCTATTCCAAGGCGATCAATATTGAGGCCAAGACAATGATTCATATGGCAGCGAAACTTTATATTCCGTGTGTGATTCGTTATACAAAAAATCTTGCGGATTCCATTCTCGCAGTAAAGGCGGCTGTGGCGTTGGCGGATGTAAGCGTGCAGGAAGAACTTCTTGTATCCGTTTCCAGTCTGTTGTCAAAAGCGCAGAAAGCACTCTGTATTTTAAAGGAAAAAACGGAGGAAGCAGCAGCGAAGGAAGAGGGAAAAATACAGGCAAATTACTTCCGAAGCGAAGTGTTCCCGGCGATGGAAGCTTTGAGAACGCCGATCGATGAGCTTGAAATGCTGGTGGATAAATCGATCTGGCCAGTACCGTCTTATGGAGATCTGCTGTTTGAGGTATAAAGTTTTTTTGGAGTATAAATAAATCCATTTAAATTGGTGTGAGTTTAAATTATAAGTAAAATACTATATAATAAATATTCTTATTTAGTAGTTAAATTATTAAAAAATAAATATTTATTTCGTGTATAATTTCTATAGTTATGATTAAAGAATAAATAGTTATTAAAATATAACAATTTAGCATGAAAAGGCTTCTGCAAAAAAATCATCAGCAAGATCTTGCAAGCATCCAGTTAGGATTTAAAAGTATCTTGTGGGGATGGCTGTATTTTGCGGAAGCTTTTTTTAGGAAGATTTTTCAGAGTTTTATAAAATAACCACTTTTTTTGTATGTATTTTTACAATTTTTTTGTATTTTTATTAAAGAAAAAAGGTTTCCCTCTAGTTTATCTTTCATAATGTAAAATATACTTGACAAAATGTAATGCAAGACGTATACTTGTAGTCGAAATATTTCAATATGTTATAATTTCATTAGAAATTTGCCGATTTGTTGAAAGAGGCGAAAAAAGGTGTTACATTATTTTTGTGGTGTTTCCAGAAAAAGTTCTGGCTGTGCAGACTGCAGAAGGAGGAATGGAGAAGAAAATGTCATTAACTGTCGATGGGTTGGTAAAGAAATATGGTGAGAAAGTGGTAGTAGATCACTTGAGTTTTGCGATGAAAGA
This sequence comes from uncultured Lachnospiraceae bacterium, assembly GCA_947086895.1. Lineage (GTDB taxonomy): Bacteria > Bacillota > Clostridia > Lachnospirales > Lachnospiraceae > RGIG4057. The sequence goes on from CAMUAR010000006.1 coordinate 14,571, forward strand.
GCCGGGAGTGTACGCGCTGCTTGGAACGAATGGCGCAGGAAAAACGACCTCGATTCGAATTATTCTTGGTATGCTTGCGTGTGACGAAGGGACAGTGACATGGAAGGGAGGACGACTGGATCCGATCAGCGCCAATATTGGCTATTTGGCGGAGGAACGCGGACTTTATCCAAAATATTCTTTGTTAGATCAGCTTTTATATTTTGCAAAGCTTAAGAAGGTGGACAAAAAAGAAGCGCTGAAGCGCATTCATTATTGGGCGGAGCGGCTTGAAGTGGAGGAGTATATTTTTCCGCCGACAACAAAAGGCAGGAAAAACAGCAAGGCAAACCGTGCAGACCAGCTGTCAAAAGGAAATCAGCAGAAAGTTCAGCTGATGGCTGCGCTGCTGTCCGACCCGCAGCTTTTGGTGCTTGACGAGCCGTTAAGCGGTCTGGATCCGGTAAATACGGATTTGTTTAAAAGTATTATCCGTGAGGAGATTGGGAAGAAAAAATATCTTATTATGTCCAGTCATCAAATGCCGGTAATTGAAGAATTCTGCTCTGACATTACAATTATGAACCGAGGGAAAGCGGTTCTGTCCGGCAATTTAAATCATATTAAAAAGAGTTATGGAAGAGTAAATCTTTTTGTGAAGTGTGAGGGAGAGATTGAGCGATATATTGATCAGTTTGGATTAAATTTAGTCAACCGCACTCCAGACGGGTATCATTTGAAAGTTCACGACGACAGTCAGGCAATAGCTTTTCTTGCAAGACTTGCTCAGGACAATATCATGGTAGTTCATTTCGAGCTGCGTGAGCCATCTCTGCATGAGATTTTTGTCGAGAAGGTAGGAGGTACGCATGAAGAGTAAACTATCAGGCTGGAAGGACGTGTTCTGTTTTACGCTGACTCAGACGTTAAAGAGCAAAGCGTTTCTTGTGTCCTTTGTGGTTCTGGTTGTGCTTGCGCTCACCGCATCGCCGGTTATGGGCATAATCAGCCGCCAGGAGGAAAATGACAAGTATACAATAAAGAAACTTTATTTGTCGGATGAGACAGGAATTTTTAACAAGGAAACAGCGCGCACGATGCTTGTGGATGCAGGCTGGAATGTGCAGATTGAAACCGTGGATATAAAAGCGGGTTCAGAGCAGTATAAAGAGCTGATTCAAAAAATTGACGACACGGAAGCAGAAGCGGTGGTTTTAACACTTGGATACACAGAGCAGGGACTGCTTAGTTTATATCTGGAATATTCAAGCAAAGGAGATGTCTCCAAAACAGAGGTTTCTGCGTTCCAGCAAGTATTGCTGACAGCACTTGGGGAGGCGCGGTACAGCGCTGCGGGACTGAGCGCAGAGCAGAAGTCGATTTTGTATGCCGGAGTTTTTACCAATATTTTGAGCGCGGATACCGAAGGAAATATTAGCGGGGAGGCGGATACATCCATCTCCGATTTTGAATATTGGTTTTTGTATGCGCTGCTCTTTATTTTAATGATGATTTGTATGATGACCGGCTCGCAGGTTGCAACTTCTATTGTCACAGAGAAATCTTCTAAGGTGGTGGAATATCTGCTGACGTCGATTCGCCCGCTTGCAATTATTGTTGGAAAAGTGCTTGCGATGCTCTGCGTCGTACTTACGGAAGTAGTTGGACTGATTGTAATTTTTGCAGTTTCCAATTATATAACCGGTCAGGGAACAGGGCAGGATATGATGGCACAGCTTGTATCGCCGAAAGTATTAGGTGCGTTAAATCCTCTGAATATTGTTCTGTGCCTTGTTTTTATCGCGTTTGGTCTTGTATTTTATGCAACGCTTGCGGGACTTGCAGGAGCGACCGTCAGCAAGATCGAAGAAGCGGGGGAAGGACTTATGGTTTTTTCTCTTACGCTTTTGATCGGTGTTTATGTCGGAATCGGCGCAGCTGGGTCGCTGCTTGGCGCAGGGGATAATCCGTTTGCGATTTTTGCCATGCTTTTCCCGCTTTCCTCGCCGTTTTTAATGCCTGGTGCAATCTTGATTGGAAAAGCGCAGATCTGGATTATCGCTGTTTCGTTTATTTTGCTTGCTCTGCTTGTTCTGATACTGTTCGCAGTTGTGGCGAAAGTTTATGAAGCGCTGATTGTATACAACGGCAACCGGGTTAAGTTAAAACAGCTGTTTAAGATGAAATCCTGATAATTTGTTTTATTTTTTATAGAAACTTACAAATTTGTTTGATAAACAAAAATTTATTAAAAAATTTTGTTATTTTTATAATCAGAATTTCAGGGAATTGATGGTTGAGGATTGGAAGAATTATCGGAATACAGGAATTTTTCTTATGGATGATTAGGAGGTCAGCGTGGATAAAAGTAAATTTCGCGGCTGGAAGGATGTATTTTCTTTTACCTTCCATCAGGCGGTAAAAAGGAAAGGATATATTGCTACAACAGCAGGTTTCGCTGTACTTGTACTGGCGGCGGTTATCCTTGCAGTTGTGATAACTGCAAAGCCAGAAGAAGGAAAAGTGGAGTTTTCCAGCATTCATAATGCTTATGTAGTGAGCGAGTATAATATCAATTATAACGAGATTTTTGCGGCGCTGGAGAGAGAAGAATTTTCTAAAGTGAATTTCCACACAGCAAACGATGTGAAGGATGCGGTATCACAAGCAAAAACGCATAATTTTACAGATTATGTGGTTGTGACAATCCATTACAAGAATGACACATTTTCGATGGAAGCGGTGCTTCCAGAAGAGACAACAATCAGCAGGTCGGACGCTCAGGATTTGCTTAACGCGATGGCAGAATGCTCTACTTATGCGAAAGTGGAAATTGCAGGGCTGACGCAGGAGCAGGCGATTGCAGTTATGACGCCAGTGATTTCTGATTATGCAAAGATTGGCGAGGACAAGAGTTTTGGTGTTGTAATGGTTAAAACACTTGCACCGATGATATTTGGTCTTGTCTTATATATGATGCTCATTTTTTACGGTCAGGATGTCAGCCGGGAAATTTCGGCAGAAAAGACGTCAAAATTGACAGAGACGCTTTTAACTTCCGTCAAGCCTTATGCGCTGATTACCGGAAAGGTACTCGCAGTGGCGCTGACAGCGATTATACAGTTTTTTATGTGGATTTTATGCGCGGCGGCTGGGCTGGTCATCGGCAATATCATTGCACAATCCATGTATCCAGGATATCAGAATGTTATAATTCAGCTCCTTGGCTATATGCGCGACACATTCAGCAGTTCCGCATTCTCACCAGTGGCAGTTGTACTTGCAGTTTTTATCTTTATAACCGGATTTTTGCTTTACTGTGTGCTTGCTGGCATCGCGGGCAGTATGGTGTCAAAGCCGGAAGATACAGCGCAGGTTCAGGGCATTTTCCAATTCCCGGTAATTATCAGTTTTTTTGCCTGCTATTTTGGCGTACTTCTTGAAAAAGAAGGACTGATTACTGTAACAAGGTTTATTCCATTTACCATTCCGTTTGGTATGCCTGTGGATTTGCTGACGGGGGCTGCTTCCCTTTTGCAAGGTGTTATTTCTCTGCTGATTCTTATTGTATTCTGTGTGCTTTTTATTCTTTTGTCGGGCAGATTATACGAAGGATTGATTTTGTACAATGGGCAGAAGCTGACGCCAAAAACAATGTTAAATGTTATTCGTGTAAAGAAAAATTGACGCTACCCCTGCCGGGAGGCAGGGGATTTTTTTGATCGGATCCGTCCATTTCTGGCAGGTTTTAAGCAGGCAAATAGTAAGAAGGAACTTCTGCTATGAAGAACGGAACAACAAAAAATATTTATCATACAAGTGCTGCTTGAAATTTTTATTTACCGGCGATATAATGAAAAACAGGATTGTAAAAATATGCAGAAATGAGGTACATTATGAAGAAGCAAAGTGGGATAAGAGGATGGAGCCAAAAAAACAGAGTATTTTGCATAATTGCACTGTTTTTGGCAGTATGTCTGTTGCTCTCAGGCAGAGAAATCGCAAAGGCGGCGGAAAAAGAAGAGGAAGAATTTGGTTTTGTGGAAACTTCGATTTCTCTCTACGCTGGTAATACATATCAGTTGGAAATGGTAAATGCCGAACCTGTGGTTGACGAATTTGGATGGAGTGATACGGTTTCTTTTTATAGTTCAGATCCCAATATTGTGCGTGTTGACGCATGGACCGGGCTTGTTCGGGCTGTCGGGGCAGGCAAAGCGGATATTACGGCATACTTTATGGGAAAAAGTGCAGTCTGTCATGTAAAGGTAAAGTCTACGCACTGTGAGTTAAGCGAGGAAAAGTTAGTATTGTATCAAGGTCAGGAAGCGGAGATTACACTGACAAACAGCAAACAAAAAGCAGCGTGCTATGAACATTTTATTTATCGAAAAGAAGACAATATTGAGTCGGACTGGTCGCTTGAAGTTGAGGAGAACGATAGGGGTGTTTTTACAGTAAAAGGGCGCGAAGCAGGAGAGTATTATCTTGATCTGTCCCTTACAAACCGAAAGGGCGAAAGTTATTCGGCGCGCTGCGAGGTTGAAGTGCTGGAATGCGGCTTTTCATCAAACGGTGTTTCTGTGGCGGAAGGCGGAACCGTTGCGCTGGAAATTGCCAACGGTGAAATCTTGTCGTGCGAAGTCGTTCGGGAAGATTGGTGGAAAGAACCTCAAGAAACAGAGGATGAGAACGGGGACTTTGATCGGAATCAGGAAAATACCGGGATCGAAACGCCTTGGGGAGCAGAGCAGGAAGCGGATGAGACCCATCTTGCAACAGATCATCAGGGAAATTTAACTGGTATTTCCGCTGGCGAGGCAAAGATATCTGTAAAGTGGCAGGCGGTTTATGGGGAAGAGCGGGAAGATATTCTGACAGTGTATATTACAACACCAGAGTATATCCCATTTGAAAACAAGCTTTTTGCAGGGGACTGGTATTATCCGAATTTTGAAGGAACAAGCTACTACAGCAAAGTATCCGCCACATCGAGCAATGACGAGGTGCTTGAGGTTCAGACAAGCGATTGGGGCGATATGTCGCTGGTGCCGAAAAAAGCGGGCAAGGCGACGTTAAAATTCACTGTAGATGGCTTGAATTTCCAGCAGAAAGTGCAGGTGATTGACCCGCAGTGGGGACAGGAATGCGCTTTGGTAAAGAAAGGAAAAGCAAAGATACTTTCTTTTACAAATTTGCCAAAAGACAGTGAAGTTATCTGGAAAACATCGGATAAGAAAACAGTCGCAGTATCTCAGGAGGGAAAAATAACCGGAAAAAAACTGGGAAGCGCGGTGATCACGGCGACTCTTGAAGGAAAGACTTTTTTCTGCACTGTTACGGTTGGAAGCGGAAAAGGAGTGGACGCGGCGCTGAAAGGCGAGGAAGTGCTGGGCGCGATTTACAGCCAGGAAAAAAGAATGCAGGAGGGTTACTATGATTGCAGTTCTTTTGTGTGGCGTTCTTACAATGCGGCGGGCTTAAAAATTGGCAATGTCAATTCTGCTCCAACCGCCGCAGAAATAGCAAGAAAGCTGGAGGCGGAGGGAAAAGCGATCGCTTATGAGTATATTGAGGCAGATCAGCTAAAACCGGGAGATTTGATTTTTTATGCCGGTTACGGCAATGGCAGATATAAAAATATTGATCATGTATCGATGTACTATGGTTCCTCCTATTTATGGGAAGATCTGGATTCCGGCGCAATTATCCATGCGGTCGGCAGCGGCGTGCAGTTTGAATCGTATTCCTGGTATTGTTCCAGCAGCATTGTTATGATTGCAAGACCAGTAGAGTGATAAGAAAAAGAAAAACATCCATTTTTTATTCAGAAAAAGGATTGTTGTAAAACAATTTTGCAGCTCCCTTTTCAACCGACAAGCGAAATCGTAAAACTTATTGTTTGGAAGGGAGTATATTATCTACAACAATCCTTTTGCTTATATTATAAAAATAACAATCCTAATCAGATTTAAATAATGTGAATCTATTCTGGCTCTGCAATACATTCCGGCTCTGGATAAACGACTTCATAGGTTTCAACCGTAACCGATTTCATGCGCTGCGTTTCCATTGGACGGTCGTTCCAGGCGGTTGGAACGCCAGCAATTCGGTCAACAACATCAAAACCGTCGATTACCTTGCCAAATGCGGCATAGGCACCGTCTAAGTTCGGAGCGTCTTTATGCATAATAAAAAATTGAGAACCGGCGGAATCAGGATGCCCGGAACGCGCCATGGAAAGTACGCCCGCGGTATGTTTTAATTCATTTTTAACACCGTTTTGTGAAAATTCGCCCCGGATGGAATAACCAGGACCTCCTGTGCCTGTGCCATTTGGATCTCCGCCCTGAATCATAAACCCTTCGATGACACGATGAAAAATTAAGTTGTTATAAAAACCTTTGGATACAAGCGAAATAAAATTATTTACAGTATTTGGAGCAATATCAGGATATAATTCTGCCTTTATTGTGCTGCCATCTTCCATAGTGAAGGTGACGATAGGATTTTGTTTTGTCATAGAAAACCTCCGTAATTTTTATAGTGCGTTTTCACATCCTTTTTTTGTAAACGTAATTATACACGAAAAAAAATGATTTTGCAACTGGTGATAACAGCGCAGAAATTGAGGGAAAAATGAAAATACAATTCAGTGATAATCTAATAAAACATTACTTGAAAGATGTTTATTTTATAAACGGACACAGTTATGCGGGGAAATCTACAATGGTCAAGATGTTGGCCGAACGTTACGATATGATTTATTGCGGCGAAAATTACCACGATGCGTTTCCTCGAAATAAACTTTCCCGTTGGAAGCAGCCGGGTCTTTGTTATTTTGATACTATGAGCGGCTGGCAGGAGTGGCTGAATATGACTCCGCAGGAACATTGGAACTGGACCGATCAGGTCTCCAAAGAATGTGTGGAAATTGAAATTCTGGAGCTGATAAAACTGGCAGCTTCCGAAAAGAAAGTTATTGTGGACACCAATATTCCACCGGATGTATTGCGGGAGATCTCAGTATATAACCATGTTGCGATCCTGCTTTGTGATCCGCCGGATATCTGTGCTGTCCGGTTCTTTGATCGGGACGATCCAGACAAAAAATTTATGATGGAGCAGATCAAACTTTGTCCAGACCCGGAAGCTGCATTGCGCAACTTTAATTCATGGGCATTGTATCATCCTCCGGCAGAGATCGATTGGGAGCATACAGGCTTTTTTACTTATACTCGCTCTGATTTTGACAATGATACACGAGAAGAAATGCTGTCGGTTTTGGCAAAGCATTTCGGTTTGGAAAAAGAACGTTAATATAACGATTTATCGTGGAAATAAGACCGCAGGCAGAACAGGCTTTCGGTCTTGTTTTTTTTGCCCTGTTTTATAGATTGGATAAAAGAGTTTTTTGTAAAATATTATTGGCAGGACAGCATAAAACCCACGGCAAAATAATCTGAAAAAAACTTTTTTGTCAAAGCAAAAAATAAAAATTCGATAACATAAGAGTTTGATTAGAAAACAATTAGAACTATTGACATTGCAATATTATATCGCGTATAGTATGGGCAAGGAGATGATGCAATGGTTTTTAATACAGGATCGGCGCTTCTGGATGCCATTGTTTTAGCAGTTGTTTCGAAGGAACCGGAAGGCACTTACGGTTATAAGATTACGCAGGAAGTCCGAATGATTTTGGATATGTCAGAGTCCACATTATATCCTGTGCTTCGAAGGCTGATGAAAGATGGAAAGCTGGAAGTTTACGATATGGAATATGCGGGGCGAAATCGCCGGTACTATAAAATTACTCCGGCGGGCTGGGTGCTGCTTGAAATGTGCAGGGAAGAATGGAAGCGGTATTCCAATAATATTACATCGATATTAGAACCGCAGGATACAGCATAAATTGAGCGGCGGGGTTGTTACATACTAAGATTGAGAATCCATGATTTTCAATTTAGAATTTATGCTGCTATATTTTTTAACCAGCAGCAGAATGCGAGGAAATATGACAAAACAAGAATTTTTGGATCAATTAGGGCAGATTTTATGGGATTTGCCGGAAGATGAGAGAATGGACGCCGTTTGGTATTATGAAGATTATTTTGCGGATGCCGGAGCGGAAAATGAACAGCAGGTATTAAGGGAGCTTGGCAGTCCAGAGCGTATTGCAGAAAAAATCAGGGCGAGTTTTGAGGAACGTCTTGCGTCGGACAGCTTTGACAAAGCGATGAAACAGAATGAAAAACAAAATAATTTTGGTATAGATAATGAAATAAAAGGAGATTTTGGCGAAAATACCAAAACAAAAAATAATTTTACCTCGGATCTTTCAAATGATGAAAAAGGAGAAAGTGATAACAATGCATTTCACAGTGAAACGATAGAGACGCAAGAATATAGCAATGTGAATGATTTTGGCAGCGCAGGCGGCTCTGGCGGAAATACAGGAGGTTCTGGCAGCGCAGGCGGCTCTGGCGGAACTGCGGGAGGTTTTGGAGGTGCAGGCGGCTACGGTGGAACTGCGGGAGGTTTTGGAGGTGCAGGCGGCTACGGTGGAACTGCGGGAGGTTTTGGAGGCGCAGGCGGCTACGGCGGGAATGCAGGTACTGCTTCCGGCCAAAAAGGCGTACAGCTGCGCACAAAGAGTTATCTCACTCCAGCAGTACTGTTACTTTTGCTTATCTTTGTCGGAATTCCGATTGCAGGACCGATTCTGCTTGCTTTTTGTTTGGTTATGTTAGGGTTCTTTGTTGGGTTTGGTGTTGGCGGTGTCGGGATGGTTGCCTGCGGAGTTATACTGATTGGAAATGGGATCATCAATATTTCGTTAAGTTCAGGAATCGCTCTTTTACTTTTTGGCAGCGGGCTTGTCGTTGCAGCAATTGGGATTCTTTTCATTATATTTGCGATGAATTGCGGTTTTCGCGCAGTACCCGCAGTATTTCGATGGATTGCTAAGACGTTTCGCAGCGTGATCGGGGTTAGGAGGGCTTGAAGATGAATTTTCAAACGTCGCATCCATTTATAGTATGCGGGAAAGGAGCATCAATATGAAAAAGTTTGGGAGGTTCTTTTCAGGCATTGCAGCAATTATGCTTGGCGTCGGCATTCTGATGATTGTTTTTGGTATAAAAGGGACAAAAGCATATTGGGAAAAGCAGGATAACAGCAGGGATGTTGAAAACATGTCCCACATGATCTATGCAGCTGAAAAGATTAAGATGGATATTCCTTATGGAATTGTGGAAATTGGTATGTCGTCAGATAGTGGCGCAGTTCAGTTTTATGGAGAAAACATTGATAAGGATAGTGTAGTTATTCACGAAGATCAAGGGGAGATTGCGATATCCGTGAAAGATTCGTATGAAAGAATTCGGTTGTTTAACCTGGAAGTTCCAATTTTTTCTGGAATGGAATTTGGAAAACTTGACCGCAGGGAAAAGACACCGGTATACACATTGCTGCTGCCGTGGAATTATGTGAAAGAACTTGATATTCATGTAGATTACGGCGAACTCTCTGTCGACGGTGTCTGGACAGAAAGTATGAAGCTGAACGTCAATCTTGGAGAGATCAAAGTAGAGGAAAGCTATGCCAAAAATCTGGAACTTTTGTGCCATGCAGGTAGGGCTTATGCAAAAGGAGACTTTCTTACTGTGGATGCAGAAGTCGAGTTGGGTGATTTGGACTTGATTCTTTTCGGTGAAAAAGAAATGTACAGCGGGCATTTATCAGGAAGAATTGGAAATCTTGTTTACGGAGCGACAGATTTTTCTGGAAACAGAAAATATTATAAACACCAGGAAGGATTAATTATAAAAGAAGAAAAGTTTTCTGGAAACGGAAATGGAAAAGTGTCTCTTTCCTGCAAGGTTGGCAATATCGGACTTTGGTTTTTAGAGAGTATCGTATACCAGGACGTTCTGGTAAGTGGGGAAGCAGAAGTTCAGGAAGGCTGTCTGGAGAACTGGGAATTCGACCAAAATTGGAACAGTAGTCTGAAAATTGAAGAGGATTTGGAGGGGAAATTCTACGATTTTAATTTCAATTTCCAAGATCTGGAGGAATTAGAAGCAGAATTATCGGAGGTTTTCAGCGAGTCAGATTCAGAGGATGATGCAAAGAAGGAAGCGCTTTTCAATATTGTGAATGTGTTGGAACTATACGATTGGAAAAGAGAAAAAACAGTTTGTGATATTATGGCCAATCAAAAGATGGATGATCTGGAAAAAGGAACCGTAATTCTTGAAGCTTTAAGAGGATTAAATATCAAAGAAGAGAAAATGAAAGAAGCCGCCCAGATTATGCTGGATGACATTGACTCGCAAGATTGGAAGGATGAGAATAGGGATATTTTAGATAAACTCTATGAATCATCCGGTCATTCATACTGGAAGGAACTGGAGAGCCGGCTTGAAGATATTTTGGAGAATTCCGATTTGAATGATTCACACAAAAGAATGGAAATCACAAATATTCTGGAAGCTTTTGAAGTGGGAAGTTTTAGCGGAATTTGATCCAAAAGCGTTCGAAATAATCGTTTAAGAACAGATAAAATACTTGGCGGCAGTCTTGACTTTACATTCTGTTCGTGGTAGGCTTTTGGTAAGAAAATCAATCAATATTTATCTTGAAAGTGATTTTTTAAACAAATGTTGTGGGTTGAATATGTTTTTGGCGGATAGCAAAACATTTAAATGAAGAAAGGGGATTTTATTATGGAAAAGAGACTTTACAAATCGCAGATAAACCGGAAAATCTGCGGAGTGTGCGGCGGTGTCGGAGAATATTTTAATATTGATCCAACTCTTGTGCGGGTAATATGGGCATTGTTCGCATGTACAGGCGGTGGAATTGTCGCGTATATTATCTGTGCGATTGTTATGCCGGAGTGATAATTTTTTAGAGAACAGCATAAGACACTTTTGGGGAGACGGCTGGCTTACGGGCTATGCCGTTTCCCTAATTTTATAAGTAGTATGAATTCCCCATTGTCTTAAGCCGATGGGTTTCCTGTTTTCTTGCAACCGCTTTACAGGCGTTCATTGCCCTATCATGAGATTGTACATACGCTTTTTGTTGACAAAAACGTATATCATTGATAGAATAGTGGGGAGCATTAAATCATTAAAGCGACAAAGAGCTGCTAATGTTACAAATCGCAAGGCGCTTCGGAATGGAGGAAAATATGGGGAAGATGGTTTTATCAATATTGGTTGACAATACGGCAGGCGTATTGAGCAGGGTGTCTGGTCTGTTTTCGCGCAGAGGTTACAATATTACAAGCTTGACCGTAGGTGAGACGGAAAATCCAGCGTTTTCGCGTATGACAGTTGTTGTTAAAGGCGATGAGCAGATACTTGATCAGATCTATAAACAAGTGGAAAAACTTGAGGATGTGGTGGAAATTACAGAACTTTTGCCGGAGGGATCTGTGTGCAGGGAACTTGTGCTTGTGAAAGTGAAAGCAACGACAGAGGAAAGACAGTCTGTGATTGCAGTTGCAGATATTTTCCGGGCAAAGATTGTCGATGTGGCCAAAGAGTCGCTGATGATTGAGCTGACGGGAAACCAGGCGAAGATCGACGCTTTTATTAAATTGCTGGACGGATTTAAAATTCTTGAGATTGTGAGAACAGGACTCACTGGTCTTACAAGAGGTTCCGGCGATATCGCGGACTATATCGAAGATTAAAACAACAAAATTTAAAAGAAAGATTTTGTCTTATTAAAACAATTATTTTAATGTATGACCACCTACGGCATAACACTGTTTTGACGCAAAAGTAAACTTTCTGATAAGATAAATTTCTTGATTGGAATGCTGCGTGCGGCAAGAATCTTGCAGCTGAAACACTTGGTCAGCAGGAGTATGCGCGGGTTGATTATAGAATTTTTTCGAAAAAGCAGGAGGAAAAAGATATGGCAAAGACTTTTTATCAGCAGGATTGCAATTTGTCCCTTTTGGATGGAAAGACGGTGGCGATTGTCGGCTACGGCAGTCAGGGACATGCTCATGCATTGAATTTGAAGGATTCGGGAGTGCATGTGATTATCGGTCTGTACGAGGGCAGCAAGTCGTGGGCAAAAGCAGAAAAAGCTGGTTTTGAGGTTTACACCGCAGCCGAGGCAGCGAAAAAAGCGGATATTATTATGATCTTAATCAATGATGAGAAACAGGCAAAGATGTACAAAGAGTCCATTGAGCCAAATCTTGAGGCAGGCAATATGCTGATGTTCGCACATGGTTTTGCAATCCATTTCGGGCAGATTGTACCTCCAAAGGATGTCGATGTTACAATGATCGCGCCAAAGGGTCCTGGTCATACCGTAAGAAGCGAGTATCAGGCGGGCAAAGGTGTTCCTTGTCTTGTTGCCGTGGAGCAGAACGCAACAGGAAAAGCGCAGGAGTTAGCACTCGCTTATGCGCTTGGCATCGGCGGCGCAAGAGCTGGCGTACTTGAGACAACATTCCGCACGGAGACAGAAACCGATTTGTTTGGCGAGCAGGCTGTTTTGTGCGGCGGCGTATGCGCTCTGATGCAGGCTGGTTTTGAGACGCTGGTTGAGGCGGGTTATGATGAGAGAAATGCTTATTTTGAGTGTATTCACGAGATGAAGCTGATTGTGGACTTAATTTATCAGAGCGGTTTTGCAGGTATGAGGTATTCCATCTCTAACACAGCGGAGTACGGCGATTATATTACCGGACCGAAGCTGATTACCGAAGAAACAAAAAAGACAATGAAGCAGATCTTAAAAAATATCCAGGACGGCTCTTTTGCGAAGGAGTTTTTGCTTGATATGTCAGAAGCGGGCGGACAAGCTCATTTCCGCGCAATGAGAAAGCTTGCGGCGGAGCATCCGTCGGAGAAGGTCGGCGAGGAAGTACGCAAGCTGTACAGCTGGAACAATGAAGAGGATAAGCTGATCAACAACTAAATCAAGTTTCAATAAAAAATATTTTTTTGAAAAGCTGGTATGTTATAAAATTTTGACATACCAGTTTTTTTTGCACGCAAAGAGGCGGAAAGAACATATTTTTTAAAATCGTTGTTTTTATCTTGACAAATGCTTTTCTCTTAGATAAACTGATTTTAACAGGTCTACAATACGTAAACTGGAGGTTTGGTATGGCGGAGTATAAATTGGCAGAAATTGAGATGCGTTTTGCAGAAATTATCTGGAACAATGAACCTTTGACTTCGGGGGAGCTTGTAAAATTGTGTGAGGTGGAACTGAACTGGAAGAAATCTACAACCTACACGATTTTACGGCGGCTGTGCGAGCGGGGATTGTTTCAAAATGATGGAAAAAAAGTAATTTCTCTTGTCTCGCGGGAGGAGTTTTTTGCAAGACAGAGCGAAAAATTTGTCGAGGATACATTCCAGGGGTCGCTGCCGCAGTTTTTGGCATCCTTTGTGCGCCGCAAGAAACTGTCAAAGAAGGAAGTGCAGGAGCTGATACAGATTATCAGCGAAGGGGGCGCGGACAAGTAAGCGTGTCAGGGAGGTATTTATTGTGGGGATTTACATATTGCTGCCAGGAATTGCAGGAATGGGGATAACAGCAGGGATTGCAACAATTGCTGTTCTGCTGTGCCGGTGTCTTTTAAAAAAGGGACCGAAATTGTTTTGTTATCTCCTTTGGGGCGTGGTCTTATTCCGGCTGCTCTGTCCTGTATCAATACCATCCGCAGTATCTGTGCTGCGCTTATTTGATTTTGAAGATGGGCTGTCAAAAGAAGATGCTTTTGACACATTAAAAGACGATGCGCCGTTTTTCGCAGATCAATCGAATGAAACAAAAAACGCAGAAAACGATAAATTGACTGTAGAAAGTCAAACACAAGAAAAACAGAATGATGCAAATTTATTTGTTGAAGATAATTTTATAACAGGTAGACTTTATGATATTCAGCTGCAATGGGAAGGCAGGTTTGGGATAAAACTTCCTGATCAAAAAGAAGATACAGCGGATTATTTACAGCCGCCGTACAGCACCGCGCCAATTTCAGAATTTTCAGAAATAGCGCCGTATACTTTACTTCCTCCTGTGCCATTTCTGCAGGAAAATATTTTAGGCAATATAAATACAGAACAGGACATAGTTCCAGTATGGTTAAAAATTATTACATGGATCTGGATTTCTGGAATTATAGGAATGCTGCTTTACAGTATGGTCAGTCTGATTCGGCTGAGAAAGCGTCTGGTTGGTGCGGTGAAGCTGAAAGGCAATATATACCAGTCGGATTATATCGCCTCTCCTTTTGTGATTGGCGTGTTTGCGCCGAAGATTTACCTGCCTTCCTCACTTTGCGGAAAAGAGCAGGAATATATTTTAATGCATGAAAAAACGCATTTAAGAAGAAAGGATCATATTTTTCGTCTGTTTGCATTTATTGCACTGATGCTGCATTGGTTTAATCCGTTTGTATGGATTGCATTTTACTTGTCAGGAAAAGATATGGAAATGTCGTGCGATGAGTCTGTAATGAAACGGATGAAAGAAGATATACGGGCGGAATATTGTGCATCTTTGTTAGGGCTTGCGACAGGAAGACATATTGTTCCAGGAACGTATCTTGCGTTTGGGGAAGGCGATGTGGGAAGCCGCATCAGGAATGTAATGAAGTATCAAAAACCCACTGTTTTTTCTGTTATTTTTGCAATTGCCCTGGTTTCTGGTACAATCTGCGTTTTTGGCAGCGATCCAAAGCCGGAAGCATCATCGCAGATAGAGTCCGACGAAAACAGCAGCAATAAGGAAACTGGCAGCGACAATCTGAACCCTGAGGAGAACAGCAAGGAAACTGGCGGCGATCATCTGGATCATAAGGAAAACAGCAACCCAGATCAAAAAACAGATTTGGATCAGGACGAACCCAAGTCAGAGCAAGAAAATTTAAAGCGTTCTCTTAGTGTTTATTCTCTGACAGAGAGCGAACTTGTGCGCGGGATAATTGCGGGATTTTGTTCAAAGTATCCAGAGATTGAAGTTCAATATGAGACAGGGGAAGAAGGAGCGTCCACTTTTGAGCAGATTGACGCGCTGACGGCTAGATTGTCGGCGGGAATAGGCCCGGATGTTTTGATTCTTGACGGGCTTCCGGCAGGCGAGTATCAGACAACAGGACTTCTTGCGGATCTCGGCTTGGCGATCGATTCTGTTCAGGGAGAATTACAGGAAAATATTTTATCTGCTTATCTTAACGATGGAAAAATTTCAATGTTGCCAATCAGTTATTCTGTTCCTGTTATCATTTCAAACAGATTAAAAGAAACCGATGTATCTGATCTGCATAATTTGATGAAATATAGTGGAGATATATATTTGCCTGACTATTCCTGCAACGATTTGTTAGAATTGCTGTATTATAATTATATGCCGGAATTTATTTTGCAGGATGGAAGCATTGACGAGGAAGTTCTTGGGAATTTTCTATGGTATGCAAAGTGTTTGTGTGCTTCTGAAAATATAAAGGCGGGAGATTTCCAGCACAAATATTTTACTGATGATGCAAACGGCATACAAAATTTCTTAGAAAGTGGTGAGAATATTGCATTTTTGCCTTTGTGCGGGACAAAAGATTTTATGCTTTATGGAAGTGTTGCCGCGGAGCATAATCAACGATATTTACCGGACAATGCATTTTTTCCGCAGGGCTTAATTGGAATCAACGCATGGTCAAAAGAAAAAGAACTGGCGGATTTATTTGTAGAAACAGCGTTTTCTTTTGAAACGCAGTTAAACTATGCAGGGCAGTTCGGTTTTCCGGTAAACAGCAGAGCGCTTGCTGAAGCTTTGGAAGATCAAAGAAAAGAAAATTCAGATACTTTAGTAAAAAATACACAGAAAATAGCGGAAGATATTATAAAAACAGCAAAAAATGTTGATACGCCGCGCATGGCAGATACTGTAACGTTACAGATCTTGCAGGAAGAAGCAGCAGATTATTTCAGCAGCAATCAGGGGCTGAAGGATTGTATTGCGTCGATCGCGGAACGGCTTTTGGATTAAAAAGAATCCAATGATACAATAATGAAATTGTGAAAGAAAGTGTAATAATAAGTTATCAAAAAATAGCAAAGTACAAAAAAGAAGTTGCTGTGAAGGCAACTTCTTTTTTTAGTCATTTAAAAGCAAAAAATAAAATCCAATTTTATCTTGACAAACAGGTTTACATATTGTAAACTAAAACTGCGAGTTTACAAAGAGTAGACTTAAAGTAAAATCGGCGCCTGATACAAAAGAAATATAAAAATAAAGTTTTAAAATATGTCTGTGCGTTGCAAAGCCTGCGGCTTGATAAAAAATGATTTGCATAAGAAAAGCAGCGCAGAAAGGGAAAGTTTTATGAAACATTATATATCAAAAATAACCTGCTTTTTACTAAGCGCGTGTCTTTTGGCTGGAAGTGGATGTGGAAAAGAACCCGGAGGGGAGAAAACTCCCGAAGAGTTCAACGAAAGTGATATAGAAAGTTCGACGGGAAAGAAAGGTGATGGTTCGGATCAAGATGCGAATGATATAGAAATACAGCCAAATACTCCTGAGAATAAACCATCGTTGGACGATGAAGATTTTCAGGATGCAAGTTCTGCGGGGATGGTGACAGGTTCTGATTTTCCGCTTTTGGAAAATTACCGCGAGCGGGGAATCGCGCTGCATCCTGATATTGAAGGGCGCGGCGAGTCATTTTGCAGTATTGTACAAAATTCCGAAGGGGAGATGGAATATTTTACGGTTGACCCAGCCAAAACAAATTCGCTGTTGTGGAAATATACGCTGAGCGAAGATGAAACATCATGGGAGAGGGAATCTGTAACTTGGGCGCAGGGGCTGAAAGGAAAGATTCAGTCCAGCAGGATTACGGTACTCCTCGGTGAAGATCAAAATTATTATGCTTATTACTGTGATGAAGCGCAGCAGTATCACTTTGTAAAGCAGGAAGGAGATTCCTATAGAGAAATTACGATACCGGACTGGGATATTACCGTGGAGGGGAATATCCATGTAATTCCAGGAAAGGTTTGTGTGGCAGAGAACGGAAATATTATTATGGCGGATCAGGGGTATGAATGTTTTATTTACAATCCTGAAGATGGGCAGACATTAGATCATTTTCGCTGCGGCTGGTATGAAAGTATGTGCGTGGAGGGGAACGAACTTTTTATAACAGACCGCACTACAGGCTCTGTGATGCATTATGATGCAGAAGAGTTAAAACAGCTTCCGCTGATTACCGGAAACTTTAAAGCAATGGTAAGAATCGCGGTTTCAGGAGATGATATCTATGCATGTGATCCAAACGGGATATTTCGGGCAGATAAAAATGGGGGGAGTTTTCAGAAAATACTGGATGCGGGAAAATTTCATTTTTCGAAGGAAAATGGAAATCCTTTAAAACTGCTTATGCGCGGAGAGACATTTTACATATTTTTCGGGGAAGAAAAGGGTGTGATTAAAAAATATGCAAAAAGAGACCCTAACGAAAACTTTATCGGTACGCTTACAGTCTATTCCCTGAAAACAAGTGAACTGATCATTGATATGGTTGCAGAATTTCAGATGCAGCACCCGGAGATTGATGTATTTTATGAAACAGGAGAAGGTTCCGAGGGAAGCGTGACAACGGCGGACTGTATACGCGCGCTGAATGCAAGAATTCTTGCAGGGGATGGTCCAGATATTTTGGTGTTGGACGATCTTCCAGTAGAATCCTACATGAAACAAGGACTTTTGGCAGATTTGGAGGCGGCAGTTGCGGATGTAAAAGAAGAAATTACGCCGAATATTCTTTCTCAATATACACAGGGAAATAAGATTTACCAGCTTCCCGTGCGCTTTATGGTTCCGATTTTTATTACTTCAGGGCAGGACAAAGAAATTTTTCAATCTCTCTCAGCACTTGTAGAGTACTGCGAGCAGGAGGAAAATCCAGTGATTCCGGCAGAATTGCCATACACCTATCTTTTAGAACTGCTGTATTACAATTTTCCACCCGAACTTAGATCAAAGGAAGGGGAGATTGAGAAAGAAAATATTGTGGAATTTCTTTCTTTGGCAAAACGCTTCTGCGATGCAGAACATGCCGTAGCGTCAGAAGGATCGGAAGTCGCAAACAAATTTCCCTACAGCATAGATAGAGGCTATCTGTTTGGTGTTCCGATTCATGAATGGACTATGGTATTTGGAGAACAGGAAGCTTTATTTGCTTGTATGACAAGAGACTTTATGTATTATCCAGACGTGGCAGAACAGCGCGGCGGAGAGATTCTTGGAAATAATGGAAAATTTTTAGCAAACGGCATGCTGGGCATCAACGCGCGCTCGCAGCAGAAAGAATTGGCAGAACTGTTTGTAAAAGCTGCTTTCTCCGAGAAAATGCAGAGCATGGATACATATAATGTCGGTTTTCCAGTTCATAAAAAAGTGTTGGAGAAAATATCGCAGAGCGATTATTCGAATTTCATACTTGGTACAAATGATTCAACGGGAAAACAATGTACCATGAGAGGTCATTACAGGGAAGAAGCGCAGTACTTGGTTGGTCTTGCAACCTCGGTGCAGGTTCCAATCGAGAGGAATCTGATGGTTTATGATATTATCAAGGAAGAAGCACTTCGTTTTTTGAATGGGCAGGCAGAGCTTTCCACTGCGGCAGAAGAGATTGTAAACCGATTGCAGCTGTATTATTTTGAGCAGTAGGCAGACCTGATAAGCAGGATAAAAATAGATTTGGAATGGGAATAACAGGGGATGGTTTTAGAATGAGGTTAATATGATGAAAAAGTATTTGTTTAAAATTCAATCGATCTTATTTTTCTGTTGTCTGGTCTGCTGTGTTTTTGCCGGATGTTCGAAAAAGGATTGGATAAACAATATACAAAATGGTGGGGAAAAGGCGGAACTTAACGAAAATCAAAGCGAAAGTACTTACAAGGACGAAAAAAATAAAGAAGAAACGGAAACCCTGTCCCAACAAAGTGAAATAAACCAGAAAGAAAACCCTATCACAGGAAGCAGTACATACAATGCAGAGAGCCGCATGGAAAATTACAAAGAAAAAGGAATTGCGCTGTCTTCTGCCAAGAAAGAAAATGGGGAGAGTTATTGTAATATTATCTGGAATAACGGCAGGATGGAGATGTTTACCATCGGACCCTGGAGGGAAACAGGGAAATCCATGATATGGAAGTACACATTAAACAGCGATGAGACATGGGAGAGGGAGGAGGTTTTGTGGACGCAGGGAGTAAAGGAAAAGGTGAGTGTAAACCGCATCACGATAATTCTCGGTGAAGATCATAATTATTATGCCTATTACTGCGATGAAAATGAGCGGTATCATCTGATCAGGCAGGCTGGAGATTCTTTTGAGGAAATTGTAATTCCTGACTGGGATAAGACAAAGGATCGCGCATATAATATTCAGCCTGCGGAACTTGCAGTACTTGAAAATGGAAAAATTGTTTTGGTAGATCAGATCGGAGGATGCTATATTTACAGCAGCGACGGAAAAGAAACACTGGATAGTTTTTTATGCGGCTGGTGTGAAACGCTCTATGTAAAGGAAAACGAGTTTTTTGTTCTGGAAAATAAAGGAACTTCCATTCTGCATTATGACACGGAGAAAATGGAATTTCTGCCGATGTTAGAGGGGAATTTTGACAGTCTGGTAAGACTTGCAATTTTTGAAGATCAGCTTTTCGCATGCTGCCCGGAAGGAATTTTTCGAGCCAAAAAAGATGGTACATCATTTGAAAAATGGATGGAGCCAGGAAAATTTCATTTTTCCAAAAAAAATGGAAATCCCAAAAAATTTTTTATGTTGGGAGATACCTTTTATATAATGTATGGAGAAGAAGAAGGAACGATAAAAAAGTATGTTCCCAAAGATCCAAAGGAAGAATTCTTGGGTGTTCTGACCGTCTATTCTGTCGAGACAAACGAGATGATTATCGATATGATCGCGGAATTTCGGATGCAGTATCCAGAAATTGATGTATACTATGAAACAGCAAAAGAGTCGGAGAGAAGCACCACGATATCCGATCACATACGCGCTCTGAATACAAGAATACTGGCGGGGGATGGTCCAGATATCCTTGTTCTGGATGGGCTTCCAGCACAATCTTATATGGATAAAGGAATTCTGGCAGATTTAAGCACAATGCTTTCTGAGGTAAAAGAAGATTTGCAGCCGAATATTCTTTCAAATTATATCGAGGAAGATCATATTTATATGCTGCCGATGCGCTTTACAATCCCAATGATCTGTACGTCCGGTCAGAATGTAGAAATCTTTCATTCTCTGGAAAAATTTGTGGATTACTGCGAGTCAAAAGAGAAGAATGCAGCGATTACAGAATCTGTACCGTACTCTTATATTATTGAACTTTTATATTATAATTTCCCGCCGGATATTGTATCGGAAAAAGGGGATGTAAGCAAGGAGAATATTGTAAATTTTTTAAAACTTGTCAAGAGATTTTGTGTAAAAGAGCGGGCTGTGCCAGACAAAGACAATGAAAAGAAAAAAAGTTATTTTTCGGACAGAGTAGCTTCGGGTAACTACATGCATGGAGAGCAGGATATGCTGCTGATCAATATGACAGGGATCTATGGGCTTGGGACTTATCCAGAAGAAGTGGAAATGCAGAATGGAGCTTTGCTTGGAAATAAAGGAATATTTTTTCCGAATGGTCTGCTTGCAGTCAATGAATTGTCAAAGCAAAAACCGTTGGCGGAAGTATTTATAAAAACAATGTTCTCCTATAAAATGCAGAAAATGTATACTTCGGGCAGCGGGTTTTCCATACATAAAAAAGTGTTGGATGAAAATGCGAAAGAGGATTATTCTTATCAAACTTATGGGGACGGAACAATCTCTCTAAATTATTTTAATTCGAAGGATGCAAAGCGGCTGATTCAGATTGCGAAGGCAGTGCAGACTCCGGTAATTCGAAATCAACCGGTGTTTGAAGTGATTCAAGAAGCGGCGTGCCGTTATTTGGACGGAAAGATCAACGAGGAGGAAGCGGCGGAAGATATTACGGAACGGCTGAGCTTGTATTATTTGGAGTAATAGAATCCAGTTATGATTTTTTGAAAAGAATCCGTCAGTGATCGGAATAAAAGAAAGGATTTGGTTTATGAAAAAAAATAGTTTACTTGGTGATAAGGGCAGAAAAAAGCGAAAAATCCGCGTGGAACTTTTCTTTTTGCTGCCAAGTCTGATCGGAGTGGCAATCTTTTATTTTATTCCGTTCTGCGATGTGCTGCTTCGCTCGTTTCGCCCTGAGTTCGGGAAAGGGTTTGCCGGATTTGAAAATTATAAAATGGTTTTGGAAAATAAGGCGTTTGGGATTGCGGTAAAAAACACATTAAAATTTGTGATGATTTATATTCCAGTTTTGCTGGTGTTTTCTCTGACTCTCGCTGTTTTCTTGGATTTTTTAAGAGGAAAACAAAAACTTTATAAAAAGATATTTTTATTGCCGATGGCGATTCCAGTGGCCTCCCTTGTGTTGATCTGGAAGGTGTTTTTTGATCAGTATGGATTGGTAAACCGGGTTTTGGCAGGTTTTGGAGTAATTGGTCCAGATTATTTTCATACGTCTTTTGCTTTTTTGGTACTTGGAATTACATATTTATGGAGAAATTTTGGGTATGATATGTTGCTATGGAAAACAGGAATTGATGCGATTGATGCGGAGCTGTATCAGGCAGCAGCGCTGGACGGCGCGGGATTTTTTAGACAATTTCGCTATATTACACTGCCGCAGTTAAAAGATATGGGCTTTGTGATTGTTGTAATTTCCGTGATTAACTCATTTAAAGTATTTCGGGAAGCGTATTTGATCGGCGGCGATTATCCAAATCAGAGCATCTATATGCTTCAGCATTTATTTAACAACTGGTTTGTGCGGCTAGAGCTTGGAAAACTGACAGCAGCGGCAGTTATGCTGGCGTGCGTGGTATTTTTATTTATTGCGGGAGTAGAAAGAATTCTGGTTCCAAAAGAGAAAATATAAAAGAAAGAGAGTGTGATGTTAAAACTAAAAAATACGGAAATATAGTTAAAAAATCAAATTAAAAGATAAAATAACTGCCTCATAAAACGATCGTCTTTGTTTTACTGTAAAACAAGAAAGGCGGGTGAAATGCTGAAAAGATGTGGTTTCCTTTTTTTATATATCCTTTTGTGCAGCAGTCTGTTTTTTCAGTGTGAAAAATTATTGCTGGAGAAAAGAAAAACACAAGAACCATTCGAAAATTATACAGAAGAAAATATTCCTTCTGTATATACAAAATTCAACGAAAATGAACATTATTGTAATGTAGTATTAAATAAAAACAATGAAATAGAGTATTATACATACAGCAGAGAATCGGGTGCCTGCAATCTCTGGAAATATACATTGATAAAAAATCCAGAAGAGGGCAGTGATTCTGAAAATGCAGTTTCAGAAAACTGTACTTGCAGAAATAATGTTTTTAAAAATATTATTTGTGGAGATGCGGTTTCGAAAAGTGCAGTTTCAGGAAACTGTGCTTGTGAGAATAATGCTTCTGAAAATATTATTTGTGGAGATGCGGTTTCCAAAGGTGCAGTTTTAAACGAATGTATTTGTTTTTATTATTCTGCTTTTTGGAAGCGGGAGCCTGTTTCTTGGCTTGCAGAGCTTGCAGAAGAAATTAACGGTGAATATATTTATATTTTTGTCGGGGAAGATCAGGAGGATTATGCATGGTACATTGGAAAGGATAAAAATGCTCATTTGGTAAAGCGAATAAAAGATTCATCAGATAAGGATTCTTTTATAGAAATAAAAGAGTTAAACTGGCGCGATCCAGAATTTACGCAGGTAGCCGTTTTGGAAAATGGAAATATTGTTATTGCTGATCTTGGAAAAAAGTGCTTTATTTATGATCAGAACAATGGAAGTCTTTTAACAAGTTTTGATATTGGATGGTATGAAAGTCTGTGCGTAGATAAAAACCAAGTTTATACTACCGACCGAACAGGCTCTTTTATCCAGCATTATAATGCTGCAAAGCAGGAATTTGAAGAAATGATTGCATCGGAGTTTGGAAATTCTGTTCAGATTGCTTGTCAGGAAAACGAACTTTATCTCTGCTGTTGGAAAGGAATTTATCGCGCCAAGCAAAGTCAAGAAGGATTAAAGGATTGGCCAAACATTTTAAGCTCTTCAAAAGAGGATTGCAGTATGATCGAAAATAAAAAAGAATTTCAAAAGATTTTGGATGCAGAAAAATTTTATTTTGCAGAGGAAACAAGAAATTTATTGAAGTTTTTTGTGGTGAACGATGTATTTTATATTGTCTATAAAGAAGGTAAGGTGGATATAAAAAAATATGCACCAAAAGATTTTGAATGTAGTACAACAAATTTTCAAAGAATGTATTGCATTATCAAGCCCTGGAAATTTGAGACGAGCAAAATGGATGGGTTTGAAAATTTTTAAAAGCAAATTGTAAAATTGGACATTAGAAATTTTCAAACTTGAAATTTGTGTCAAAGTTCCCTTGATTAAAGTGCCGTTTATGCGGCGGAATGCGAGGAATTATGTCAAGAAAATTGATTCATTTTGGAATGGCGATTCTAGTACTTATTATTTTAGCGCCAATTTACATTACGTTTGTTCATTCTTTTATGGGAATGCGTGAGATTATGCTCGATATTGGGGGGATTTTGGGCGGGGGCGATCAAATGGTGTCGCTGCCCTTGCTGCCGTCATACCCGACATTGAGAAATTACAAGGAACTTTTATTGTATGCAGAAAGCTTTTATCGAATGTTCTGGAATTCTTTTTTACAGTCGGTTCCAACCGTATTAGGACAGGTGCTTGTCGCAGCTCCCGCGGCGTTTGTAATGGCAAAATATAATTTCAGGGGAAAACGAATCCTTTTTTGGATCTATCTGGCTGTAATGCTGATGCCGTTTCAGGTGTTGATGGTTTCCGAATATCTTATTTTAAAAAATCTATCTGTGATCAATACTCATCTTGCAATTATCCTGCCGGGAATTTTTGGGACTTATCCAGTTTTTATTTTAATGAAAGTATTTTTAAATATTCCTGATGATGTGATGGAGGCGGCAAGACTGGATGGAGCGAACACAACAACTTTGCTGTGGAAGATTGGCGTGCCAATCGGCAAAGGGGGAATTGTATCCGTCGCGGTGTTAGATTTTCTGGAATGCATCAACAGCATTGAAGCGCCGCTTGTTTTTATCCGGGATAAAAGCTTGCTGCCGTTATCTTTATTTTTCCCCGCGATCTCCAGTGAAAATGTAGGAGAAGTATTTGCGGCATCAATCATTATTATGATACCGGCAGTACTTGTATTTTTCCTCGGAGATGAATATTTGGAAACAGGACTTCAGGCATTTCAAGTAAAATCATAAAAAGACAAAATAAGAAAATATGGAAGCAAAAAGGGGGATTTCAGCAAAAAATGAAATAAAGAAATAATTATAAAAAGGAAAAATTAAGAAAATATGAAGTGAAAAGGGGTATTTTAATGAAAAATAAAATAAAAAAATTAACTTACATAATTTTGGTTGTTTTTTTGCTTGCTATGGGGGTTATGACAATTGTCTCGCGGGTGATCAATGAATCTTATGTTCCGATTGTGGAAACAATGACGTCAAAGTCCGGTTTTCTTAAAGTAAATGCAGTTGGTCGCGGAGTGATTCAATTTGGGACATTTTCGGATGAACGAATGGATAACAAAGTATTTGTGGAGGATACTTATTATGTAAAAGGAATTTTTTATGAGAAAGATTTTTTGGATTATGTCGCTTTGGGGGAGGATGTGTGGATTTCCGTGGATGGGGGAAACAGCGTTGTGCAGGGAAAACTTGTTGCGAAAATGTACGATTATAAGGAAGATTTTATAGAAGCGGTTGTCTTTTTGGAGGAAGGGCAGTATACCGTTGGAACTCCGGTGGAGTTTGTTTTGGAGAAGGCAAAAGTAAGGGGAAATTGTCTGATTCCAAATGAAACAATTTATGAGGATGAGGACGGCAATAATTATGTCTATCTTTTGCAGCAGCGCGACAGTATTACAGGAAATTCAACCATCGCAGTAAAAACATTTGTTCATGTTTTGGTGTGGGGAGACTCAAAAGCTTCTATAGAAGAAGAACTGGATGCAAATGTAAAATTGATTGTAAGAAACGAAATTTTAAAGGATGGTCTGAAAGTGCGGGAAAAAGAGTGGTAGGATTATTTCTGCCAATTCTATGCAAACATTGTTTAATATATTATAGTCGCTTGAACGAATCATAACAAGTGTTTGCGCAAGTTCTGCATTCAGTTTGACAATGAAAATTAGCTGCCCGTGTTCTCAAATAGAAATTTACATCTGCAAAGGTGCTTGAAATTCGCTAAAAAAGATGATATTATGGTGGGCGGGAAAGCAGATCATAATGTTAGTACTGTAACATATAAGAAAAATTTTTTACATTTTTTTAAAAACTTGGTTTGCGCGTATAAAGGATACGCAGATAGGAGAAGCGATGATAGAGAAAAAAGAATGGGCAGGTTTTCAGGGAACTGCATGGAAAGAGGAAGTAAATACCCGCGATTTTATTCAGAATAATTATACAGTTTACAATGGGGACGAGTCGTTTCTTGCTGACCCGACCGAAGCGACAGATAAGCTCTGGGGAAAGCTGAAGGAATTGCAGAAGGCAGAGCGCGCGAAGGGCGGAGTGCTCGATATGGATACGGATATTGTTTCCTCAATGACATCGCACGGTCCTGGATACATCTGCGAGGAATATAAGGATTTGGAAAAGGTGGTTGGTCTTCAGACAGACAAGCCGTTAAAAAGAGCGTTTATGCCGTTCGGCGGTATCAAGATGGCGCAGGAGTCCTGTGAAATGTACGGATACACGCCGGATCCATCGTTTGACAAGATTTTTAACGACTATCATAAAACACATAACCAGGCAGTTTTTGACGCTTATACACCGGAGATGCGCAAGGCGCGCAAAAATAAAATTATGACAGGGCTTCCGGATACTTACGGGCGCGGGCGCATTGTCGGAGATTACAGGCGCGTTGCACTTTATGGAATTGATTTTCTTGTTGCGGAAAAGAAAAAGGATCTGGCGCGCTGCGGCAACGGTACAATGACCGAGAAAGTAATTCGTCTGCGCGAGGAAATTGCGGAGCAGATTAAGGCTCTTGGAAAGATGAAAGAGATGGCAGCAATTTATGGCTGTGATATTTCCGCGCCTGCGGCAAATGCGCGCGAGGCTGTGCAGTGGCTGTATTTTGGCTATCTTGCCGCGATTAAAACGCAGAACGGCGCAGCGATGAGCGTTGGGCGCGTTTCTACATTCCTTGATATTTATATTAAGAGAGATATGGATTTAGGGATTTTAACCGAGAAGGAAGCGCAGGAGCTGATCGACCATTTTACAATGAAGTGCAGAATGGTAAAATTTGCGCGTATCAAATCCTACAACGAACTGTTTTCCGGTGATCCGGTATGGGCGACACTTGAGGTTGCCGGGCTTGGACAGGACGGACGTTCGATGGTGACAAAGACGGATTACCGCTTCCTTCATACTCTGGAAAATATGGGACCTTCCCCAGAGCCAAACTTGACCGTGCTGTACTCAAAGAGACTTCCTGATAACTTCCGCAGATACGCCTCTTATATTTCCGTAAAGACAAGCTCGATTCAGTATGAAAACGATGATGTGATGAGACCGGTATGGGGCGATGATTATTCCATTTGCTGCTGTGTGTCCGCAACTCAGACCGGCAAGGAAATGCAGTTTTTCGGCGCGCGGGCAAATCTTGCAAAGTGCTTAAACTATGCGATTAACGGCGGTGTTGATATCAAATCAAAAGACCAGGTAGGTCCGGCATATCAGCCGATCACATCGGAGTATTTGGATTACAGTGAAGTGATGGCAAAGTATGATAAGATGATGGACTGGCTGGCTGGTCTGTATGTCAATACGCTGAACCTGATTCACTATATGCATGATAAATATTACTATGAGGCGGCGGAGATGGCGCTGATTGATACGGATGTGCGGCGGACATTTGCAACTGGTATTGCAGGATTTTCTCATGTTGTCGATTCGTTAAGTGCAATCAAATACGCAAAGGTAAAAACTGTGCGCGATGAGAGCGGGCTTGTTGTCAACTATGAAGTAGAAGGGGATTTCCCGCGCTATGGCAACGATGACGACCGCGCGGATGATATTGCTGTCTGGCTGTTAAAAACATTTATGAACAAGCTTAGACAATATGAAACTTACCGTGATTCCGAGCCGACAACCTCAATTCTTACAATTACATCAAATGTAGTGTACGGCAAAGCGACAGGAGCGCTGCCGGATGGACGCCCTGCTGGCGCGCCGTTTGCGCCGGGCGCAAATCCAAGCTATGGAGCGGAGAAGAACGGTCTGCTTGCGTCGTTAAATTCCGTTGCAAAACTGCCTTATGAGTATGCGCTTGACGGTATTTCCAACACGCAGACGATTCATCCAGATGCGCTTGGACACAGCGAGGAAGAGCAGGTAAAAAATCTTGTAATGGCGATGGATGGATATTTTGAGCGCGGAGCGCACCATTTAAATGTGAATGTGTTTGGTACAGACAAGCTTTACGATGCGATGGAACATCCTGAGAAAGAGGAGTATGCGAACTTTACCATCCGCGTTTCCGGGTATGCGGTAAAGTTTATTGATTTGACAAGAGAGCAGCAGCTTGACGTTATCGCAAGAACCTGCCACGGAAATCTGTAAGCGCGAACTTACTAAAATGTTCTGTGATTGAGTAAAAGCGGCGTAAAACCTCAGAAGAAAATCAGCAGTATTGCGATATGCAGGGAGGATTTTTATGGGCTATATTCATTCTCTGGAAAGTTTCGGTTCAGTGGACGGACCAGGGATTCGGTATTTGATCTTTTTTACCGGCTGTAATATGCGCTGTCAGTTCTGCCATAATCCAGATACCTGGGTGATGGAAAAGGGAACTGAGTACACGGCGGACGAACTGCTTGACAAGGCGGAGAGATACCGCAGTTATTGGGGGAACGAGGGCGGCATTACAGCGAGCGGCGGCGAGCCGCTTTTGCAGATTGATTTTTTGCTGGAACTTTTTAAGAAGGCAAAACAGAGAAAAATTCATACTTGCCTTGACACTTCGGCGCAGCCATTTACGCGCGAAGGAATATTTTTCGAAAAGTTTCGTAAACTGATGGACTGCACAGACCTTGTACTGCTTGATATCAAGCAGATTTATGAGGATAAGCACCTTCTGTTGACGGGGCATTCCAACAAGAATATTCTCGACTGTGCGCGGTATCTGGATGGAATCGGGAAACCGGTGTGGATTCGTCATGTACTTGTGCCAGGCGGAGCGGGAGCAAGCGACGAGGATCAACAGTTAAAGGAACTTGCGGCGTTTTTAAAGACGCTTCATAATATCGAGCGCGTTGACGTGCTTCCTTATCATACCTTTGGCGTGCATAAATGGGAACTTTTGGGGATTCCTTATCCGCTTGCAGGCGTTATGCCGCCAACTGCAGAGCGAATTGAGAATGCAAAGAGAATTCTTATGATAGACAATAAATAGATTTATTTATTGAGAAAGAGAAGTAAAATGGTGATAGAACTGCAAATGGGCAGGCAGTAAGTTCTGTCTGTAATAAAACAGTCAGTGAAACACTAGAGTGAAAAGACATCCTTTTTGCAGAAGATAAAATCAGCCATTGAATTTTGCCGTCCTACCTGCTATATTATGTTGTTGCATAAAGCAGAAAGGACGGCATTTTTTATGGCATCAAATCGAACGAAGGATATGACGGTTGGAAATCCGACAAAGCTGATTTTGCTTTTTTCCATCCCTCTTTTAATTGGAAATATTTTCCAGCAACTCTACAATATGGTTGATACAATTATTGTGGGGCGATGTATTGACACAGATGCGCTGGCGGCGGTTGGTCTGACAGGACCGATGTCTTTTCTTGTAATTGGTTTTGTCTCCGGTCTGACCAGCGGTTTTGCAGTGCTTGTGGCACAGCATTTCGGGGCGAAGGACGAGGAGGGAATGCGGCATTGTGTCGGTATTATTATAATTTTGAGTGTGTTGGTTACCGTCGGAGTCACAGCACTTGCAGTAGGATTTACAAGACCGCTGCTGCGTCTGATCAATACGCCGGATAATGTATTTGAGCAGTCTTATCAATATATTGTAACAATATTTTTAGGAATCGGAGCGACCGTTTTATATAATGTGCTGGCGTGCATTCTGCGCGCGCTTGGAGACAGCAAAACGCCGCTTTATTTTCTTATGGTTTCTTCCGTTTTAAATATTGGGCTTGATTTTCTTTTTATTATGCAGTTTGGGCTTGGTGTGCGCGGAGCGGCACTTGCAACGGTGTTGTCCCAGGGTGTGTCCGGCGTTTTGTGTTTTATCTACATCAAATGGAAATTTCCGATTTTGCATTTGTCAAAAAAAGATTTTTGCTGGGATAAAAAGCTTGCGTTAAAGCATCTTAGTATTGGTCTTCCGATGGCGTTTCAGTTTTCGATCACAGCGATCGGAGTAATTGTTTTGCAGGGGGCGCTTAACTTGTTTGGCTCAGAAAAGATTGCGGCTTACACAGCAGCGTCAAAGGTGGAGCAGTTAGTCAGCCAGCCAGCGGGTACATTCGGCATTACAATGGCCAATTATGCAGGGCAGAATCTTGGAGCCGGAAGGGTTGACCGCGTTCGCAAAGGCGTGAGACAGGCGACGATCTTAACGCTCTGCTTTGCCGTATTTGGAATGCTTGTTATGATGCTGCTTGGAAGCCAGCTTACAAAACTGTTTATCGAAGGGGAGGACATCGCGCAGGTGGAGGGAATTCTTGCTGCATCAAAACAATATTTAAAAATTGTCGCTGCATTTTTCCCATTTCTTTTTGTGATTTTTATTTACCGGAACGCGATGCAGGGAATTGGACACAGCCTGATGCCGCTGATGGGCGGCGTGACTGAACTTGTTGTGCGCTGCGTCGCGGCGGTTACGCTTCCGGGAATGCTTGGTTTTACTGGCGTGTGTCTGGCAGGACCGCTTGCGTGGGTATCCGCGGCGGTACTGTTGGGAATTTCCTATTTTATTATTATCCGAAAGGTGGAGCGGCAGTATTCAAAGTAGTATATTAAATATTTTTGTATTGTTTTATTTATGTTGTTTTTATATTTAAAAGTCCGCAAATTACTTTACAGACAATTTTCTCTGCCACTTTATGATATTTTAATTTTTCTTTCTGTTTGCTTTATTGACTTTATGCACCGCGCGAATTAAGATATTTCTGTAACGAGTCAGGCGGTGAGGAAAATTTACCATGACCTTGCGGGCGAATAAAATAAGCTGCTGAGAGAAAATTCTTCAGCTTGATGGGAATGGAGGCGGAGGATGAGGGAAAGATTAATGCGTTTTATGGCAGGGAGGTATGGACCAGACCAGCTGTCAAAATTTTTGAATGTGCTGGTTATGGTGCTGCTTATCGTTTCAATGTTCACAAGATTGGGAATACTTTATTGGTTTGCCTTAGCATTGTTAATTTACTGTTATTTTCGTATTTTTTCACGCAATCATCAGAGACGATACGCAGAAAACGCACGCTATTTAAAAATAACGGCAAAATTTCGAAATTCGTTTCAAGCTTGGCGGCGTGATGCCAAGACAAGAAAAACGCATCATATTTACCGCTGCCCATCTTGCAGACAAAAAATTCGCGTGCCGAAGGGAAAGGGAAAAATTGCGATCCGCTGTCCGAAGTGTTCCATTGAGTTTATCAAGAAAAGTTAGGCGGGCGGATTATGTTTGGCTATGTGATAATCAATAAGTCGGAGATTTCCGGGGAAGAATATGAGCGATTTCAAAGCTATTACTGCGGTTTGTGCCGTGTGCTGAAGCGGAAGTATAAAAAGCGCGGGCAAGCTTTATTAAACTATGATATGGCATTTCTTGTGATTCTTTTGACTTCTTTGTACGAGTGCGATACAAGTGAGCTGAGCGTGCGCTGTGTGCCGAATGGGGGCAGACAGCATATCGTTCGAATCAATGAGATGACGGACTATGCCGCCGATATGAATCTGATGCTTGCCTATCATCGGTGCAGAGATAATTGGCAGGACGACCATTCGCACAGCCAGCATGTTTTGGCGCGTCTTTTGGAAGGATATTATAAACAGCTGCGGGAAAAATATCCAAGACAGACAAAAGTGATGGAGCAGGAGCTTTTCAACCTTGCGCAGTTGGAGAAACATAAAGGAAAAAATATATGTACAAAGAACGCGGAGGACGTATGCTGGAAAGAGCTTGCGCAAAGACAGATTTTGTCCGCGCCGAAAAAAGGGGACGCCGATATTGACAGTGCGGCGAATTGCTTTGGAAGGATAACGGCGGAGGTTTTTGTCTGCCGTGAAGATGAGTGGAAAGATAGCTTGTGGAATATGGGATTCTTTCTCGGCAAGTTTATTTATCTGATGGACGCCTATGATGATCTCGAAAAAGACCGGAAGCGAGGAAGTTACAATCCTTTGCTGCCGATCGCGGAAAAAAAAGATTTTGAGGGATTCTGCCATCAGATGTTAGTGATGACAATGGCGGATTGCTCGAGAAGATTTGAAATGCTGCCTCTTGTCGAGGAGATTGGAATTTTGCGGAATATTATTTATTCCGGGATTTGGACGAAATATGAAACGATTCAGGGAAAGAAGAAAACAGTGCTGGACAGACAGGAAAAATAATTGTCTGTTCAATTGAGTAACAATGTGCATGAAGATAAGGTTACAGCAGTACGTCCCGAGCGTGCAGAAACGAGGAAACTATGTATTTTGATCCATACCAGGTGCTTGGAGTACCGCGCGATGCATCGGAGGATGAGATAAAAAAAGCATACAGGGCATTGAGCCGCAAATATCACCCGGACGCGAATGTCAACAATCCCAACAAAGCGCAGGCGGAGGAGAGATTCAAACAAGTTCAGCAGGCTTATGCGCAGGTGATGAAAGAAAGATCCAGCGATTATTCTGAATCTGGACCACAGAGCAGTTATGGCGGCTATGGAAACTACGGCGGTTATAACAGTCAAGGTTATGGCCGGAGCAGCTATGGAAATCAAAGTTATGGTGGATTTGGCGGTTTTGGAAGTCCGTTTGGCGCCTCCGGCGGGCAGAGAGTAAACGACGATTTTGAGGAAGCTACCGTACAGATGCAGGCCGCGCGCAACTATATCAATGCAGGGCATTATTCCGAGGCGCTGCATGTCCTTTCGGAGATTCGTGACCGAACGGCGCGCTGGTATTATTTCTCAGCGGTTGCAAATGAGGGGGCAGGCAATAAGGTCAATGCTTTAAATTATGCAAAGCAGGCAGTCGAGATTGAGCCGGGAAATACAGAATATTGCAATTATCTTGACCAGCTGCAATATGGTGGCAACTGGTATCAGAATTTTGGAGAAGGTTTTGGATATGGCAGACCGGTTGCAAGTGTTGGAGGGTTCTGTATAAAACTCTGGATCATTCAAATGTTATGTAATTGTTTCTGCCGCTGTGGGATGTTTTAATTTGTTTTTTTGTATGGTTTGTGGGCGTTGTCCTGGGGATGCCGGGAGGACGCTTTTTGCCGTGTTTGGGCAAAGGAAATCAAGAAAGGGGAAGTTTTATGGCAGTAATTTTACCGTTTTGTTGTGTCAGACCAAATGACAAAGCGGCGCATCGGGTGGCGGCGCTGCCTTATGATGTGTACAGCCGTAAAGAAGCAAAGGAAGCTGCGGCAAAAGACCCGCTGTCTTTTTTAAATATTGACCGCCCTGAAACACAATTTGCAGACGATGTGGATATGTATGCAGATAATGTGTATCAAAAGGCGCGGGAACTATTGGATTTAAGAATTTTAGATGGAACATTTTTGGAAGATAAACAGGAATGTTATTATCTGTATGAATTGATTATGAATGGCAGAAGTCAGACGGGAATTGTAGCTTGCGCATCAATGGATGATTATTTGGATCATGTGATTAAAAAACATGAAAATACCAGAGAGGAGAAAGAGCAGGATCGCATACGCCATGTTGATGTGTGCAGTGCGCAGACGGGACCAATCTTTCTTGCTTACCGCTCAAAACAAGCTTTATCGGAAGTAGTGAGGGAGGTAAAAAAGGAAGAAAAGCTTTATGGTTTTGTGACAGACGATGGTATTATACATAATGTATGGCGTATTTCTGATAAAGAGAAAAAAGAAGTGATACAAAAAGAGTTTGATGCAACAGACAGTATTTATATTGCAGACGGTCATCACCGGGCGGCGTCAGCGGTTAAGGTTGGTTTGAAACGCCGCGCGATGCAGCCGGATTATGATAAAACAGAACCGTTTAATTATTTTTTGTGCGTGCTTTTTCCGCAGGAAGAATTGATGATTTTGCCGTACAACCGCGTTGTAAAAGATTTAAATGGGCTTTCAGAAGAGGAGTTTTTAGCGAGAATAGAAGAAGATTTCACGGTCGAGAAATTAGGAAACAAGGAATATCAGCCGCAGCAAAAAGGATGCTTTGGCATGTTTTTAAAGGGATGCTGGTATTGCTTAAAAGTGAAATCGGACGGTATGTTGAAAAAAGACCCGGTAAAACAGCTGGATGTTTCTATTTTGTATGACAAATTGCTTGCGCCAGTGCTTGGCATAAAAGATCCGCGCACGGACGGACGAATTGATTTTATCGGAGGAATACGAGGGCTTAAAGAGCTTGCACGCAGAGCTTCTTCTGATATGGAAGTGGCGTTTTCTCTGTATCCTACGGCGATTGAAGAATTGTTTGCCGTGTCGGACGCGGGATGCTTGATGCCGCCAAAATCGACTTGGTTTGAACCAAAGCTGCGGAGCGGGCTGTTTATTCATAAAATTTGATATAAGGATTTCGGAACGGTATAGTATAAAAAAGACAGGAGGATCTCAATGGCGGAAAAAGAATCAAAACCAGCTAAGAGAAGGAATTTTTGGATAAAAAGTCTGCTTGGCGCGGCGGTCACATTTGCGGCTTTTCGAACTGCGCTTGCATTTTATGCAGATTTCTTGAAAAAGCGGATGGAGAAAGAAGAGCAGGAAAATAAAGAAAACGCTTATAAAACTTATAATATATCGATGGGCGGAAGAGAGATCAATGTGGAAGGCAAGTTTTCCGGCGCGAGCATAAAATCATTTTTCAGCGGCGTCAGTTTGAATCTGCAGAATGCACAGATTGATTCGGATGTGTTTTTGAATGTTCGCAATGTGTTTGGCGGCGTGGATATTAAAGTGCCAAAGGGGATGAATGTACATTGCGACGAAAAAGAAATTCTCGGCGGAGTTGTGAGTTCCGTGCCGGAATATGAAGGCGAAGAAGTACATACCATCTACATCAAGGCAAACACGATGCTTGGAGGAATCTGTATTCGGGCAGAAAAAGGCGATGACGGTGTTGTAGAAGATTATTTTGAGGAAAATACATTTAATCGGTACAATAAAGATATATTATAACAAGCTATGATTTTATACTTGTTTGTATGTTTTTCTCTTGCTTTATTAAACGGATGAATCGGTTGGATTTTCAAAAATACTGCTGTAAATATTTGAAATAAAATCACTTGCAGCAAACTTGTTATGCGCAGAAAACAGCGCAGAAATGGAGGAAAAATGATTGTAGAACCGAAAGTAAAAGGGTTTATCTGTATTACAGCGCATCCAGAAGGCTGTGCAGAAAGTGTAAGACGCCAGGTAGATTATGTAAAATCAAAGAGAAAATCTGGACTGGAAGGACCAAAAAAAGTGCTTGTGATCGGCGCGTCAACAGGTTATGGGCTTGCGACGCGCATCAGCGCGGCGTTTGGCTGCGGTGCTGCGACAATCGGCGTTATGTTTGAGAAAGAGGCGACGGGGACAAGAACTGCGACGCCTGGATTTTACAATACAAGAGCGTTTGAGAAGATTGCAGAAAAAGAGGGATTGTATGCAAAATCAGTGAATGGCGATGCATTTTCAGATGAGATAAAAGCGCAGGTAATTGAAATAATCAAAAAAGATTTAAAAGAGGTTGATCTGGTGGTTTACAGCCTCGCTGCGCCAAGGCGCACAGACCGCGATGGAACAGTGTATACATCGGTGCTTAAAACAACAAAAGAAGCGTACACAAACAAAACGCTCGATTTAAAGACAAACGAAGTTACCATGGTTACTGTACCGCCGGCAACCGCTGAGGAAGAAGCGGCGACGGTAAAGGTAATGGGGGGCGAGGACTGGGAAGAGTGGATCCGGCAGTTGTCAGAAGCCGGAGTGCTGGCAGAGAACGCGCTTACTGTCGCATACACATACATTGGACCCGCAATTACACATCCTATTTATTTTCATGGAACGATCGGCATGGCAAAAAAACATCTGGAAAAAACCGCCGCAGTGATGAGAGAAAAATTTGCAGGGCTGGGACTGCGCGCTTATGTATCTGTAAATAAGGGGCTTGTAACACAGGCAAGTTCTGCAATTCCGGTAGTTCCGCTGTACATGGGAATTTTATATAAGGTAATGAAAGAGAAAGGGCTTCATGAGGGCTGTATTGAACAGATGGAACGGTTGTTTTCCGAGCGTCTTTTGCTTCCAGAAATCCCAACGGACGAGGAGGGACGCATTCGCATGGACGATTATGAGATGCTCCCAGAAGTGCAGGAGACCGTGGCGAACGTGTGGGATATTGTAACAACAGATAATGTGAAAGAACATGTTGATATTGACGGATATTTTGAGGACTTTTATCATATGTTCGGGTTTCATTACAACAATATTGACTACACAAAAGATGTTGATATTGTATAGGCAAAAATACTGGATAAAAAGGAATGATATCGGAAAATTCGGATAGGTTTGTTGATTGGTATTTAATTTTTAGCAGCAACAAACCCCCATTTTAGAAATGGGGGATAAATTGTATTTCTTTGCCAGTTTCTTGCTGCGATATCTTTTTATATTGAGGATACTTATTTTAGTGATGTGTTTGCTGCAGTAAATGCAGACGGCAGAATACCTTCGAGAGAAAGCAGCATCTTCTTTTTATCCAGTCCGCCCGCGTAGCCAGTGAAAAGATTGTCAGAGCCAATTACGCGGTGACATGGCACAAGGATTAAGATTGGGTTGTGTCCAATCGCGTTTCCGACTGCCCGCGCGTA
This sequence comes from uncultured Lachnospiraceae bacterium, assembly GCA_947086895.1. Classification (GTDB taxonomy): domain Bacteria; phylum Bacillota; class Clostridia; order Lachnospirales; family Lachnospiraceae; genus RGIG4057. The sequence goes on from CAMUAR010000006.1 coordinate 50,806, forward strand.
GTTTGTTCCGCCAAGTTTTGCAGCAATCTGCCCGTAAGTAGCAGTTTTTCCGTAAGGAATAGAAAGCAGTTCCCGCCAGACAGACTGCTGAAATTCGCTGCCTTCCGGCGCAAGAGGAAGCTGCATAGCCGGACGCTTTCCCGAAAAATATAATTCAAGCCAGCGGGCAGTTTCGTGAAAAATCGGAAGCGCGGGATTTGCTTTATAACATTTGGGAAGTGTTCTGGCAAAATATTTCTGATTTTCGATCCAAAGACCAGTCAGCTGACTGCCGTTGCTTGCAAGAGTCAAAAGTCCAAGCGGACAAGACAATGTGGTCGTATAGCATTCTTTTTCCATAATCCCTCCAATCGCTGCATGTCAGCATTACAATTTTAAGATATATAGACAGAAAACGGTTAATTCTAAACGTGCTGCTGATAATATTTGGAATATATTTGATTTTTGCAGGTTTTAAATATAGTATAGCACAGTTTTTTGTAATTTTCTTTTCTTGTTTATTATAGTCTTTTATAGAATCCGTTTTTATGTTAAAATAAAATTAGTGAAGAATTAATTTGCGAGGAGTAAAAAATATTATGATTGTAATTTCTTTATTTTCTGGGTGCGGAGGGCTTGATTTGGGATTTAAACAAGCAGGATTTCAGATTCCAATTGCCAATGAATTTGATCCTACGATTTATGAAACGTTTAAATTAAATCATCCAGATACATATTTGATTGAAGGGGATATTCGCAAGGTAACAAGGGAAGATATTATTCCTTTTATTGACGGTGAGATTGATGGTATTATTGGGGGACCTCCCTGCCAGTCTTGGTCAGAAGCTGGTTCCCTGCGCGGTATCGAGGATGCAAGAGGAAAGCTTTTTTACGAATATATCAGAATTCTTAAAGAATTCAGACCAAAATTTTTTCTGGCTGAAAATGTCAGCGGTATGCTTGCAAACCGTCACAATGAAGCTGTCAGGAATATTTTAAGTATGTTTCATAACGCTGGATATAAAGTTACTCTCACACTTGTCAACGCGAAAGATTATGGTGTTGCAGAAGAAAGAAAAAGAGTTTTTTATATTGGTTTTCGCACAGATTTAAATATTGAGTTTCGGTTTCCAAAAGGATCTACACAAGAAGACGATAAGAAACTTACGCTTTATAATGTGATCAAAGATCTTGAAGAGTCTGCGGTTCCAGCCAGCGATAAGAATCGTCATAATCCTGCGGCAGTAAATAATAATGAATATTTTACTGGTACATTTTCCTCTATTTTTATGAGCAGAAATAGAGTAAAGTCCTGGGATGAGCAGGCATTTACTGTACAGGCGTCCGGGCGTCAATGTCAACTTCATCCATCTGCGCCTAAAATGGTGAAAGTTGGTGAAAACGACTGTCGGTTTGTCGAGGGAAAAGAACATCTTTACAGAAGAATGACAATTCGTGAAGTTGCTCGTATTCAGGGGTTTCCTGATGATTTTAAGTTTGTCTATACGGATACAAACAATGCATATAAAATGATTGGTAATGCAGTTCCTGTCAATCTTGCTTATGAAATCGCAACAGCAATTAAAATGTTTTTGAATGGCGAAGGAGAGCTTGTTGTTGGATTGGATACTGAAAATAATGGTTCTGTCAAAAAGAAAGCGGGGATTAAAATGAGTACAAACAGCAATGACCAAGGTCGTGCTTATGAATATGCATGGATCAAAACACTGTATAAAGCTTTACATCAATTGAGAAAAACAGAAATTATTAAAAATTCGAGTTTTGAGGCAAATAGGAGAGCATGGGACATTATGCCATCTAGTATGCAGTCTCTGTTTTATGTTTCCGCTGACGCAGCTGTGGAAACTGTGTTGAAATTAGAACCAAGAATGGCTGAAAAGGATAATGACCGATTGACTTTGGAGTTTCAGAAAGATGGCGCAGGAACTGTTGGTGATGTCAGGGATATTGTAATTAAGCGGAATGATATAAAATGGGAAGTTGGTCTTAGCATCAAACATAATCACGAAGCGATAAAGCACAGCAGATTAAGCTATAAACTTGACTTTGGCAATGAGTGGTTTAAAGTCCCATGCAGCGATACTTATTGGAATGCTGTAAAGCCAGTTTTTGACAAGCTGAAAGAGGAGAAAAAAAAGGGAACAAAGTGGTCTGAAATAATCGATAAAGAAGAAAGTATTTATATTCCGTTGCTGAGAGCATTTATGGATGAAATCCAGCGTGCGAATGAAAAAGATCCTTTCGTGCCTCAAAAGATGGTTGAATATTTGATTGGCGTTAAAGATTACTATAAAATTGTCAGTGTGGATAACAAGCGTTTGACTATGATTTATACCTTTAATATTCATAATACATTAAATAAGCAGGGCAAAGAAAAAACTTCATTAACCACAGTTCCTGTGATTGATCTTCCTACAGAACTCATTGCAGTGAAATTGAAAAATGGAAGCAGCAGCACAGCAGAAATGTATTTGAACAATGGATGGCAGCTTAGTTTTCGGATTCATAATGCAAGTTCAAAAGCAGAACCGAGCCTGAAATTTGATATTCAGTTTGTGGGAATGCCTGTTTCTGTTTTGCATATTGAGTGTAAATGGAACTAACTAATTATGTAAAATATTTTCAATGATAAGGTGATTAAAATGGCGCAAGTTTATTCTTACCAGTACAATGGAAAGCAGCGAATGAAACAAGATAAATGCAGGGCGTCTATGACATTAGACAAAGCTAGAATTTGGCTGGATTTTAATGAATACTGTGCTGACGATAAAGATAACGCTCCAATCTATTTATTTTCAACAGCAGATATTGTAAATGATTCCGAAGGAAATGACGTTGAGCTGTACGAGGGAATGGAAGTATCGGTATTTGATAATGATCTTGATCGATTCGATCAACCAGACGCCCTTTTAGCAGAAGGAGTTGTGATAAAAAATTTTCTTAAGTCCAGTCAAAATGTAAAATGGCTGATAAGATTAACAAAAAATAAAAGAAGCTATAGAAGTGGGAATTTGTATGTGTATTGGATGTCAGATTTATAATAAATGTTTTCTTTGGCAACGGTAAGGGTTTTGTTGATCCATCACAAAAAGGAGGATGCTTATGGGGAAAAAAAGAATGCAAAAGTGCAGGTACTGGGAGAAATGGCGTCAGGGTTTAGGGGCAGTATTGATGGCTGTAATGGTCTGTGGCGTCCTGCCGCCGGTTCAGGCTGCGGGAACAGCAGATCCAAAAGTTTTCAATAATGAAAAAGAGGATTCCGCTCGATTGTCTGAAACAGAATCAGAACGCGATACGTCGGAGGATCGTGAGGAAACCGAAGATTTCGTGATTGTGGATAATACAATTAGAGAATACCGCGGGGCAGAGAAAACGGTGGTAATTCCAGACGGCATAACAAGGATTGGATATGAAGCATTCTTGGATCATAAAGAAATTGAGAGCATTGTGATTCCAAAAAGTGTGACAAAAATTGATGATTATGCATTTTTTGGGTGCGTTAATTTAACAAATATAACAATTCCAAAAAGCCTTACAGAAATAGGATACGGCGTATTTTTAAATACGGCATGGATCGCAGAAAAGAGAAAGCAAAATCCGCTTGTTATCGTGAATCGCATCTTGATTGATGGGAAGAGCTGTTCTGGCAAAGTGACAATTCCAAAAGATATAAAAGAAATCAATCAAGGCGCATTTTGTGGATCCAAAGAATTAACCAGCGTTGTGATTCCGAAAAGTGTGCAGAAAATAGGTACAGGGGTATTTGCCGAATGTAAGAATTTAACGGAGGTTTCCATTCAGGCAGAGATTGACAGGCTGGAAAATTATATGTTTTTTCTCTGTTCAGGCTTAAAAAAAGTGAAACTTCCAGAAAGCGTTCAGGAATTGGGTTATTGTGCGTTTTCTGACTGTGTAAGTCTTGAGAACATTGTGCTGCCAGAATCGCTTACAAGTATTGAAGAGAAAACTTTTGAAGGGTGCAGAAAGTTAAAAAAGATTACGCTGCAAAAAAATATAACCGACATTGGAGATTACGCATTTTATAATTGCGAAAGCCTTGAGGAAATTGCGCTTCCAAAAGGAATTACAAGCATTGGCACCGCAGCGTTTGGAGAATGTACGAATCTTGTAAAAATGATACTTCCAGAAAAGCTGGATAAAATAGAAGGATGGCTGTTTATTGGATGCCTTAATTTGCAGAATGTTGTGATTCCAGAAGGGATAAAAAGTATTGGAAAAGAAGCATTCGCCGGATGTTCAAACCTTGCAGATCTCGCGCTTCCAGAAAGTGTGGAACATATTAAAACAGAGGCGTTTCAAGGCTGTGATTCCCTGAAAAGTATTGTGATGGGAAAAGGAGTGAAAATCATTGAGGAAGGTGCTTTTTCGGATTGCGATAAATTAAAGAGCGTTGTGCTTTTCGAGGGACTTACAAAAATCGGGAGATATGCGTTTGCCCGGTGCAAAAATTTAGCAGCGATCACAATTCCAGAAAGTGTAAATGATATCGGTCATTCTGCATTTTATAATACTGCATGGCTGAAAAAAAAGAGAAAAGAAAACGCTCTTGTTATTATAAATAATATTTTGGTCGATGCAAAAACCAGCTCCGGTGATATTGTAATTCCAAAAGGTGTGACAAAGATTGGGGAGTGCGCGTTTTCCGGTTGTAAAAACTTGACGAGCGTGGTGGTTCCAAAAGGTGTGAAAAGTATTGAGTACCGCGGTTTTTACAGGTGTTCGAGCTTAGTCAAAGTCTCGCTGCCAAAGGGTCTGACAAGTATAAAGGGAGATGCCTTTTCCAAGTGTACAAGCCTGAAATCCATTGCGTTGCCAGAAGGACTTACCGATGTTGGTTCCTACGCATTTTTCCGCTGCGAAAATCTTTTGGAAATTAAAATACCAAAAACATTATCTAAGATTGAACAAAAAGCTTTTCATCGTACCTTGTGGATGAAGAGCAGACAAAAGGAAAATCCGCTTGTCCTTGTCAATAATATTTTGCTTGACGGTTCGGCATGTACCGGCGATATTGTAATTCCAGACGGTGTAGAACGCCTGGAAGGAAACTTGTTTGGGCAGTGCAAAAACCTGCGCAGCGTCACGATTCCTGAAAGCGTAGTGTACATTGATGATCTTGTATTTTACAATTGTAAAAGCAACTTTGTAATCTGTGCTGATGAAGGTTCCTGCGCTCAGGAGTACGCCGAACGCCGCAGAATCCCATTTCAGATAAAAGAAAAGAATGAATAGTTTTGATCTGCTGCGAAAACAATAGGCGCTTCCTGTTTACAATTTTCGCGCTGTATGCTATGATAGATGGAAAATTTATCAAAATCGGCTTATATCCCCAGACGAAAGTCACAAGGATATAAGCCGCCTGTAAGTAAAAATATATAGAAAAGATTGTTGGATAGAAATGCCGTGTACACGGCGGAATGAGAGGAAACTATGAAAAATATTGTAGAACAGCTTGCAGAAAGATTAAAAACTGCGTTTGAAGCCTGCGGGTATGAAGAACGTTTCGGCATGATATCGGTGTCAAACCGTCCAGATTTATGCCAGTATCAGTGCAACGGCGCGATGGCGGCGGCAAAACAATATAAAAAAGCGCCGTTTCAGATTGCGGAGGAGATTGCAGCACAATGTAAAACAGATTCTATGTTTGGAAAAATTGAGGCGGTAATGCCGGGATTTATCAATATTACACTGTCGAATGAATTTCTTTCCAATGTGCTGTCGGGTATGGCGAAGGAAGAAAAACTTGGCTGTCCTGCCCTGCCGCCTGCAAGTGTGGTGATTGATTACGGCGGCGCAAATGTTGCAAAGCCTCTGCATATCGGGCATTTGCGCTCCGCAATTATCGGTGAGTCGATAAAGCGAATCAAGCGCTTTATGGGGGATACGGTAGTGGGCGATGTGCATTTGGGCGATTGGGGGCTTCAGATGGGTCTGATTATCGAAGAACTGCGTGACCGCAAGCCGGATCTGGTCTATTTTCAGAAAGATTTTCATGGAGAGTACCCAAAAGAGCCGCCGTTTACTTTAAGTGAGTTGGAAGAGATTTATCCGGCGGCGTCCGCAAAGTCCAAGCAGGACAAAGAGTTTTTGGAGCGCGCACACCGTGCAGTCTTGCTGGTTCAGAATAATGATCCGGCATTTAACGCTCTCTGGAAACATATTATGGCAGTGTCTCTGCCGGATCTGCGCAGAAATTATGACAATCTTGATGTTCATTTTGATGTCTGGAAAGGCGAGAGCAATGTTGAACCATACATTAAAAATATGATTGATGATCTTGAAAAGCGCGGTATCGCTTATGAAAGTCAGGGAGCGCTTGTTGTGGATATCGCTGAAGAAAAAGATACGAAAGAACTGCCGCCGTGCATTGTGCGCAAATCGGATGGAGCGGCGATCTATGCAACCTCGGATCTTGCGACAATCCTTGAGCGCGAAAAGTTGTACAAGCCAGACCAGTATATTTATCTTGCTGACAAACGTCAGGAACTGCACTTTACCCAAGTATTCCGCACGGCGAGAAAGGCAGGTTATATAAAGCCGGAAACAAAAACCGATTATATTGGGTTTGGCACAATGAACGGCAAGGATGGCAAGCCGTTTAAAACGCGCGAAGGCGGTGTGCTGCGCCTTGAGTATCTGCTGAAAGACGTGGAGGAAGCCGTGTATGGAAAAATTCAGGAAAACCGTACAATGGATGAGAACGAGGCGCGCGAAGCGGCAAAAAAAATCGGTCTTGCGGCGGTAAAGTACGGCGATTTGTCCAATCAGGCGTCAAAGGATTATATATTTGATGTAGAACGTTTTACATCGTTTGAGGGAAATACTGGTCCATATATCCTTTACACGATGGTGCGCATCAAATCAATTCTTGCCAAGTACACAGAGCAGACAGGCGTGAAACCGGATGCGGCAATCACATACACCAACCGGGATTACAGTGTTTCAGAGACTGAGCTGATGCTTGCGGCAACACGTTTTTCCGATATGCTTGTGCGCGCGGCAAAAGAACTTGCACCGCATAAAATATGTCAGTATATTTACGATTTATCCAATGCGTTTAACAGTTTTTACCACGAAAATAAAATTCTTGTTGAGAGCGATGCTGCAAAGCAGGCACAGTGGATCGCGCTGATTCTGCTGGTTCTGCGTATTTTGGAAACGTGCGTTGAACTGCTTGGTTTTGAAGCGCCGGAACGTATGTGACAAGAAAAGATAAAGTTTTGGCTTTGAAATTTGAAAACTTTTTGTTGAGATAATTCTGCAGATCAATCTGCAAGAATCTATCAAAATTCCAGAAGATTAGAGAATGAGTGAAATTATGTATAAAAAACTTTCGAAACTTGTAATTTATAAAAATATCCAAACAGACAGTATTTTATTTTGTCTGGCAGACATTATCGAGAAGTATGAGCGCGGGCAGACGGACACAGAAGAGACAGTCACCGCGGTTTATGGTCAGATACACCGGCTTTTGGATGTGGCGACGGAGTATGGTTTTAACGGAAATCTTTGGCAGAATTATCTTGCATGGCTGCTTGCGACAGTCGAGAATCCATTTAGTATTTGCTGTGAGAAAGTGGGAGCCAGAGAAGGAACCGTCAACCATTTTGCCAAGGGCGATTTTGTGATTTTTAAAGAACTGTTTCATTATGATTTTGCGCCGCTTGAGGAGGCTCTTGGCATTGATTGTTTTGCGACAGTGACAAATTACCGGGCAGTTGCGAAAAACAGGCGCAGTTATAATCATAATGTCAGTGAAAAAGTTCAAAAGTTAAGCGAACGCATTGCGAAAGCTTTGGATGTGGACGGCGTATTTCAGGCGGTTACAGAGTTTTACAGAGATTACGGAGTCGGCAGGTTTGGGCTGAACAAAGCGTTTCGCGTACAGAAAAAAAATGGAAGAGCAGAGCTGTCTCCAATTACAAATACAGAGGATGTGCGGCTTGGCGATCTTGTCGGCTACGAGCTTCAAAAACAAAAGTTAATTGAGAATACAAAGGCGTTTGTCGAGGGCAAGAAAGCGAACAATGTTTTGCTTTACGGCGATGCAGGTACTGGAAAATCGACAAGTATTAAGGCTGTTTTAAATGAATATTATCAGGGCGGGCTGCGGATGATAGAGATATACAAGCATCAGTTTGAAGATTTGTCCGCAGTAATCTCACAGATTAAGAACAGAAATTACCGCTTTATTATCTATATGGATGATCTGTCTTTTGAAGAATTTGAGATTGAATATAAGTATTTAAAAGCTGTGATTGAGGGAGGGCTTGAGACGAAGCCGGACAATGTATTGATTTATGCAACATCCAACCGCAGACATTTAATCAGAGAAACTTGGAGCGACCGCTCGGATATGTCGCAGGATGAACTGCATCATTCGGATACCGTGCAGGAAAAATTGTCGCTTGTGGCAAGATTTGGCGTCAGCATCAACTACAGCGCGCCAAATCAGAAGGAATATTTTGAAATTGTGCGCTGTCTGGCAAAACCTTATAAAAATTTCGGGCTTTCAGAAGCGGAGCTTTTGCAGCAGGCAAATGCGTGGGAGATGCGCAACGGCGGACTGTCGGGCAGAACAGCGCAGCAGTTTATCACATACATGGCAGGAAAAGACCTGTAACCGCTCAGTGTTCTGATTTTGGCTGGGCTGCTTTTCCTGCCCTGAAATTTTGTGTTGGTGGGAATAAAGACAAATATTAGCAGTAGTTCGACAAAATCCTTTGACAGAATGCGGGGACGCTGGTAGAATAGAAGGGGTAACAATATGCAGGAAAGGGGTATGGTAATGAAAAAGGATAAGATTTTTCGCCTTTGTTATAAGATACGGTTTGGAATTTGTTTTGGACTTGCCGCGGCATTTTTCACTGGAAGCACTGTGGTTTTGCCGCCCGCTGCGGTTTATGCAGAGGATTATACGGATGTATTTTATGAGGGGATCGCGGACGGAAAAGTTAATGTGCGCGTCGCGCCGGGTCAGGATAATGAGCAGGTGACTCACAACGGGGAAAAAGTACAGTTAAAAGCAGGAAACAAAGTTGCGATTATCGGAGAAGAGATGGTCGGGGACAAAGCTTGGTACAAGATCCGATTTACCATTGATGGAGATGAGATTGTCGGATATTGTACCAGCAGCTATGTGACAAAAACAAAGACGACAATCACGCCGACACCGACGCCGAGTCCGACTCCATCGCCGTCGCCAAGCCCATCGCCAACGCCGACGGAATCTCCAAACCCAACGCAGCCGGATGCGTCGTCGGCTCCTACGGACTCACCGGATAAAGATGGGGACAAGAGCGGTAAAAATACGGGTATTATTATTGCGATGATTGTTGTTGTGGTGGCGGGAGGTGCTCTGGTTTTTTTAAAGTCCCGGAAGGCACAAGTAGCCGGCCGGGCGGCAAGCCGAAAGATGGCGCAGTTAAAAAAGATGAAGATCGAGGAAGAAGAATCCGATGAGAACAACAGCCGCGGAAGAAGAAAGCCTGAAGTGAAAATGAAGACAAATTACCGTGAGTCACAGGCTGAGCAGGTTTTCCAGGATGTTTATGTAAAGCGAGGGATGGAGGAAGAACCCGAAGAAAAGGAAGATAGAAGCGGAAATTACGCTTATATTGACCAGGGCGGTTCCGAGGAAATCAAAGCGAATGCAGTGAAGGAGAGCGAGGAGCGAAGAGCACTGCGGGAAGAGATTGAAGAACTGCGCGAGCATGACCTTGTAATACACAAGTATTTTGGCAAGGGTGAAGTTTATGATAATTCAGATGTTCGGCTGATTGAAGTTCGGTTTGGCGGGGATGTGCGGTTTATGAATAAAGATGCGCTCGCGGCGAAAAAGCTGATGAGAAGGTGCAGCGACGATATCCGCTTGTACCGCAGAAATACGGAGCGACCAAGAGACGATCACTATGAATAAAAGCAAAGAAATAAGCGAGTGGAAAAGATGTCTCTTCTCCACTCGCTTATAACTACTTTACGTAGATTCCATAAATTTTCTTTCCTCTTGTGCCAACGACAATCGTGTTCTCAAATGCAGCAGGGGAAGCTTCAATGTTTGCGCCAAGGTTTGTCGTATCGTACAATTCCCCAGTTAAACCATCGACAAGATACATATTGCCGGTAGAATCACAGGTGATAATATAACCGTTCCCGGAGGCATCGTACAGAGCGATCGGGCTTGACCATGTGTAATCCGACATTTCACAGCTCCAGACTTCGCCGCCAGTCTTTTTGTTTAAGGCGACAATTTTTCCTTTTTTTTCGCTGCCGGTTCTTGCGATTGTAAAGTACACAAGATCGGAGAGTTTGTTCTGTCCAAGAAGTGCTGTGGACTGCACGCCGCCGGATACGCCGGACACTGTGTAGCAAGGATAGGTGCGCTGCCAGATCACTTCGCCGGTGGCGGCGTTAAATTTATAGATCGGAATATCTCCTTTTGCGGAAGAATCCTGTGTCCAGTGCAATGAGGTTGAAATATAAATATAAGCCGTGCCGTCTTCCGGGTCTTCCTCCAAGACAGGGGAACAGTTTGTATCGTCCAAAGTGTTTGCGACCCAGACAACTTCCATTGTGTTTAAATCAAGGCAGATCAAATCGCCGCAGTTGTCAGCAACATACAAAAAGCCTTTCCAGACGACAGCAGAGGATTCCATACCAAGCCAGTAAGTATCTTCTTCCGCGCGGGAGCGATCGGTAGTGTAGCGCCATTTGATCACTTCATCAGGGTGAATGGAAACGGCATTGCCCGTGTAGGTGGTGTTTAGGTGCGTAAGATATAAAATACCGTTCTCGCCCGGCTGAATTAATGTGTCAGTCTCTACATCAATTAAAGGTGAGGAGTCGAACGCAGTGAAATTATCGTTGTCTGTGCGCTCAGAAAAAACATCATTGTAGCCGTATTCATAAATAATTTCGCCGTTTAGCAGGTTGATAATAAAAGTGCGCGCGCAGTCTTCACCCATGGAATCTCCCGCGCCGACAAAATAGAGCGGAGTACCGTCTGGGTAAATACTGCCGGTTCCCTTGATTGGGTATCCAAGAGAAATTGTGTCTCTTGTTTTAGAGCCATCTTCCAGATCAAGAAAATAAATGCGCCCGTCCGCCGTTGCATAGATTACTTCAACCAGATTGTCTTTTTCCTTCTTTTTATCATAGATATTCATTGCCTGGCGCGTGGTTTTGTCCCAGCGCACAATCAGCGGCTGACCCGTCCAGCAGCTTCCAGTCCAATAGCCTTTTTTCACAGTCTTTTTTAATTTCCCGGTCTTGATCGACCATGACTTTTTGGAGTCAAATTTTCGATTCAGAATGGAAGCGATGCCATAGGAGGCACTGGACCGATAATTGTTTCCGCGGAATGTGACGATACCGTCAAGAGACGTGTAATTTTCCCCAACATCAAATGTAATTGGATTTTCACGCTGGAAAGTTCCCTCATGAACCAGATCATTAACCATAAGCGCACTTTTAAAACCAAACTGCGAAGAGTGTGTGGATGTCACACTTGTCGGAACGCCGGAGACAAGAAGTTTTTGGTAGTCGTTGAGCAGCTGCTGATTAAATACAGGCGCGGCAGTATCCCCAGCTGCAGGCTTTGACAGTGTACCTTTTTTTCCGCAGCCAGTCAAAAGGAGAGAGAAAAACAGAACGCCGGAAAGTATCTTTTTTAATTTTCGCATAATAACCTCGTTTCTGCGCCGCCATTTACTTTAGGAGACGCGAAAAATAATCTACAAGTATTGTTGACGCCTTTCCACATTTTAACACAGCAAAAAAAGCAGCGCAACGAAAGAATTTCTTACGTTCTCTCCGAGTTTTTTGTATGCGAACAATAAAAAGCAATGTTTTTAACGGTATGCCGCTAATTCATTTAAAGTAAGAGACAGAGAAAAATTTGCATCAATATATTCAATAATAATAAATTCGTATATGTAGGAAAGCTTTCTGTGAATTTCGATAAAAAATATCATGATCTGTTTTACTTTACAGATATCCATTCAAAAAATAATTATATTTTATAATCAATTAAGTAAATGTGGTAAAATTTCCATTATTTACTGTGAAAAAAAGTTGAAATTTTGAAATATTATTTTTGAACCTGCACATAATAGTATCACGATAGAGAACGCAATGTTTCCGAAGGGAGCTGTAAGAATACAGTAAACGGAAGAACAAAGTGCTCCCTGTCGGAAACCATGTCGGAGTTTTGGAAAAGACTTTGATCAAAACCAAACAACGATAAAACAACAGATACGATAATGGAGGTAAATTACAATGGCTAAGAATAATTCAGGATCTGGCAGAATGGAAGTACCACAGGCAAAAGAGGCTATGGATCGTTTTAAGATGGAAGTTGCATCTGAACTTGGCGTGCCGTTGAAGGAAGGTTACAACGGTGACCTGACAAGCGCGCAGAACGGTTCTGTAGGCGGCGAGATGGTTCGTCAGATGATTAAAAGGCAGGAGGAGGCTATGCTTGGCAAATAATGCAGGCAAGCTGAATCGGGAGGAAACAGGGCAGGGAATTATGCTAAAATGCAGGGTGTAAAAACCTGCAAACCTGAGGTTCCTTAAGCCAATGAAAAAGCGGCAGCGCCAGCGAGTTATTGTATCGCTGGCGCTGCTGCTTTGTTTACGGCAGATTTGGCTGGAAAATTTTATGTTTCAGCGGCATAAGCGCATGCAGAAAAATCAGTCCGATCATACCGCAGATAATAACTTCGCTAAGTCCAACTGTGAGCATCATAAATGGAATCGCGTCCGGGACACCATAGCCAAATTTAAGTACAAAAGGAACAATTAAAGTATTAGCGACAATCGGCGGCAGAGGTACTAACCACTTGTTTTTGCGCAGTGCGTAGGAACCGACAGCACCAATCAGCGTTGCGAAACTTCCAAAAATAATATCCGCCGGTATTGCGCCGCCAAGTAAATTTGCGAGAATACACCCAACAAATAAGCCGGGTATCGCTGTCGGCGTAAAAAACGGAAGGATGGTTAAAGCTTCCGCAATGCGGAACTGAATTGGACCAAAGCTTACAGAGCCAAACAGAACGACCAGAATAACATAGACGGCAGCGATCGCTGCGCCCTGCACAATGTACAGCACTTTTTTGTTTCTCATAATTTTACTCTCCTTTAGTTTTGTTTTACGAGTGGAAGGTCTCGAACACTCGGAACGGCAGAAAATCTGTGTGTATCTGAAAAATTTTTTGTCCGCGGAAGAATTAAAAATAAACCGCACTTATTTCAGACACAGCACAGAAACTGTTTTTGCCGTTGATATTGTATGTCAAACCAGAAAATTTTGCAAGTATTTTTTGGGAACGTTGAAAAATCAGAAAAATGGAGCTGCCACACAAAAGAAAACCGTTACGGACGCTGCTATAATGTTATTTACATTACAGCGGATTCAAAATACCAGGTAATATTTTCCGTGCGCGCTGCACACGCCTGGATCCGGGTAAAAGCCTTTGATTACAGGATTTGTGTAATTCATTTTTTTCCTCACATTCCGCCGTATATACAGCATTTTTTAATACAATATTATGATATAAAACGAAATAAATCATAAGATTAAAAACAGATATTTCTAAATCTTTTTGAATCATATTCCTTCATAGTCAAATGACGGAATAAAACTTTCCCCTACCGTTCCACCTTCTTGAATATACGCATTTTCGACACCGAGCGCAATGGCGTAATCGATAAGTTTGTTGTATTCTTTTTCCGTAACGGTACGGTTTAGTTCTGGAAAATTTGTAAGCTGCTCCGAGAGCGGTGTAAATTGATTCATAATGGAAAGATAAACGGAATTTCCATAAGTTTTATACAAATATTCAATAATTCGCTTGGAATCCGAAAGCGAACCCGGCAGCATAAGATGCCGGACAATAACGCCCCGTTTTATCAGAGAATGCTCAGCAAAAACCGGTTCGCCAACCTGACGGAACATCTCCTTAATATTTTTTATTGCATGTTCTGCGTAGTCCGGCGCGCCAGAATATCTTTTTGCCCGTTCCAAGGACCAGTATTTAAAATCCGGCAGGTAGATATCGACATAGCCATCCAGTAATTTTAATGCGTCCACAGTTTCATAGTTTCCGGTATTGTAGACGACGGGCAGGCGAAATCCCGCCGAGCGCGCCAAATCCAAAGCTTGAATAATCGATGGAATATAGTGGGTTGGTGTGACAAGATTGATGTTGGCGGCGCCTTTTTCACAAAGTTCAAAGAAGATTTCGGCAAGCCTTCCAGCATCGATTGCTCTGCCTGTTTTTCCAAGGGCGATATTATGGTTTTGACAGTAGACGCAGCCGAGGGAACAGCCGGAAAAAAAGACTGTGCCAGAGCCGCATTCTCCGCTGATGCAAGGTTCTTCCCAGTAGTGCAGAGCGGCGCGCGCCGCAAAAATCTGCGAGGTCATACCACATCGACCTGCTGTGCTTGTGCGGTCTATGCCGCACAGACGATGGCAAAGACGGCAGTTTTTATATTGTGAAGAAAGAAAATCACTGTCCATAAAATTTATTCCTTATAAAAAAGTTTTCTGCAACATTCTCTAAATCTTTTGGCATTTTGATTGTTCTGTTTGAGATTTACGCCACTTTCCCGTCTGAATTTCTGCATTCGTTTTTGGTGTCAAATCACAAGTTTTACAATAATATAAATGAAAATTTGAAAAGTTTATTTTTATGGCGTTTTTTTATACAGAATAATTTAGGCATAATACTTTGTCAAGTTTTAATAATTCACTGAAATGTGTTTAAAAATGAAAGAGTATCTTATGTTGAAAGTCATTTTTTTATAGAAGAGAATAAGAGCGAACGCTTGAAAATCACAGAGGTTTTTTGTATAATCTGGAAGAGGAAGGGCAGAATTCAAACACACGGAAAATTTTTACAGAATCAAAAATGTTTATAATTATAAATATTTAATCTGTATTTATAATAACAAATACTATTGTTTGCAAATGGTAGAAATAAAAAACAGAAGGGATAAAACATACATGGAAGAAACAAAGAAAAATCCGTTGGCAAAGGAAAGTATCGAAAAACTTTTGTGGAGATTTGCTGTTCCGAGCATCGTTGCAATGCTTGTAAGTTCTCTCTATAATATTGTAGATCAGTTTTTTATTGGAAGAAGCGTAGGCGAGCTTGGGAATGCGGCGACCAATATCTCTTTTCCGCTCTCAATTTCCTGTGTGGCAATCGCGCTGCTGTTTGGAATTGGCGGAGCGTCCGCATTTAATATTTCAACCGGGCGTGGGGAAAATGATGCGAAAGAAAAAGAGATGGCAGTATTTTATATGGGCAATGCTTCTGTTTTGCTGTTTGTCTGCGGCGTTTTTCTCTGTGGAATCACCCAGATTTTTTTGGAGCCGCTTCTGCGCTTTTTTGGATCGCCGGAGGATGTGCTTGGCTATGCAAAAACTTATACAAGGATTGTGTCGTTCGGTTTTCCATTTTTGATTTTTACAACCGGAGGAGGGCATTTGATCCGCGCGGACGGCAGGCCAAAATTTGCGATGCTGTGCAATTTGACCGGAGCAGTGATCAACACCGTGCTGGATGCGCTGTTTGTGTTTGTCTTTCAATGGGAAATGGCAGGAGCAGCTTTTGCGACGGTGATTGGGCAGGTGGTTTCTGGATTGATGGCGGTATATTTGCTTGGGCATTGCAAAACGGTAAAACTTTGTCAAAAACATCTTGTTTTAAGAAAAACTTATGTGGGAAGAATCACAACACTCGGACTTGCGCCGTGCATTAATCAGCTTGCGATGATGGTGATACAAATCGTTATGAATAAGTCTCTGAAATATTATGGAGCTATATCCTCTTACGGAGAATCTATCCCGCTTGCCTGCGCTGGAATTATCACAAAAGTAAACCAGGTTTTTATATCTTTTATTATCGGTATTTCACAGGGACTGCAGCCGATTGTCGGATTTAATTACGGCGCAGGAAAATATAGCCGGGTAAAAGAAAGTTATAAAAAAGCATGTGTATGTGGTTTTGCAGTTTCCTCTGTTGCGTTTTGTTTGTTTCAGTTTGCACCGAGTCAGATTATTTCTATTTTTGGGAATGGCTCAGAGGAATACTATCAGTTTGCAACAAGTTATTTTCGAGTTTTTTTGTTTTTTACCTTTTTAAATTTTTCACAGAAAATCACATCCAATTTTCTCACAGCGATCGGCAAGCCAAAGGGAGGTATTTTTCTGTCGTTCACACAGCAGATTTTTTTCCTTCTGCCGCTTTTGATTCTTTTTCCATTATGGTTTGGGATTGACGGGATTATGTATGCTGGTCCCGTTGCAGATTTTATGTCGGCGGCTGTGGCGGTTGGCATGGCTGTGCGGGAATTCCGGCGCGCGGAGTATAGATAGAAAGCTCTGGAAAATTTAAAAATTGGTTGACATTTTTTCGTTCTTCTGTTAGACTACTACACAAACAGTATTATTTTGGCGGTTTAACGCAACGAATTGTTGAAGTGCCAAGGCTAACAGGCGATGATAAGGAGGAGTAGCTGCCCGGTAAAAGCAAAGAGAGAAGGCGGATGGTGTAAGTCTTCAAGAAACGGACAGGGAAGTAGCCTTTGAGCTCCGGACGGAACGGTGTTTGCCTAGTAGATTTCGGCGGAAACTCCCACGTTACTGGGAGAGGATATCTGTATTAGATATCTTTTGAGAGCAGAAGAAATTCTGAATTTAGGTGGTAACACGGATAAATGATTCGCCCTAAGCCTTTGGCTTAGGGCGGTTTTTTATGCTCAGACTCGTGCAGAAGAAAAACACATATTGAAAGTTTGCCGCTGATGGGGAGAAAGGCGTCGTGACTTTAATATTAAGAATAGAAGTAAGGTCTTGAAAAGAAGGAGGATATCTATAATGAGAAGTGATTCTGTGACAAAGGGAATGCAGCAGGCTCCGCATCGTTCTCTGTTTAACGCGCTGGGTATGACAAAGGAGGAACTTGACCGTCCGCTTGTCGGTATTGTCAGTTCCTATAATGAGATTGTGCCGGGGCATATGAACCTTGATAAAATTGTCAATGCCGTCAAAATGGGAGTGGCGATGGCGGGCGGCACGCCGATTGTATTTCCGGCGATCGCTGTGTGCGACGGTATTGCGATGGGGCATGTCGGAATGAAATATTCGCTTGTAACGCGCGATCTGATTGCGGATTCTACGGAGGCGATGGCGATGGCGCACGCATTTGACGCGCTGGTGATGGTGCCAAACTGCGATAAGAATGTACCTGGACTTTTGATGGCAGCAGCGCGCTTAAATATTCCCACCGTTTTTGTCAGCGGCGGTCCAATGCTTGCAGGTCATGTAAAAGGTCATAAAACCAGTTTGTCAAGTATGTTTGAGGCGGTTGGCTCCTTCGCTGCCGGAACAATGAGCGAGGAGGATGTGCAGGAATTTGAAAATAAAGCGTGTCCGACTTGCGGTTCATGTTCTGGTATGTACACAGCAAACAGTATGAACTGTTTAACAGAAGTTCTTGGTATGGGATTAAAAGGAAATGGAACAATCCCGGCAGTTTACTCCGAGCGCATCAAGCTGGCAAAACATGCGGGAATGCAGGTGATGGAGCTTTTGCGCAGCAATATCCGGCCGAGAGATATTATGACAGAGAAAGCATTCCACAATGCACTTACTATGGATATGGCACTTGGATGTTCGACAAACAGTATGCTTCATCTTCCGGCGATTGCGCATGAAGCAGGCGTGGAGCTAAGTGTGGACATCGCGAATGAGATCAGCGCAAAGACGCCGAATTTATGCCATTTAGCACCGGCAGGACCTACCTATATGGAGGATTTAAACGAGGCGGGCGGCATTTATGCAGTGATGAAAGAGATCAGCAAGAAGGGGCTTTTGCATCTTGACTGTATGACAGCGACTGGAAAAACAGTCGGTGAAAATATTGAAAATGCAGTGAATTTAAATCAGGAAGTGATTCGTCCGGTGGAAAATCCTTACAGCGAAACGGGCGGTATCGCCGTATTAAAGGGGAATTTGGCACCGGATTCCGGCGTGGTAAAACGCTCGGCAGTTGTCCCGGAAATGATGGTACATGAAGGACCTGCAAGGGTATTTGACTGCGAGGAGGATGCAATCGCAGCGATCAAAGGCGGAAAAATTGTTGCGGGCGACGTTGTTGTGATCCGCTATGAAGGACCGAAAGGCGGGCCTGGAATGAGGGAGATGCTGAACCCGACTTCCGCAATCGCAGGGATGGGGCTTGGCTCTTCGGTTGCTTTAATTACGGACGGGCGTTTTTCCGGCGCATCCCGCGGCGCATCGATCGGCCATGTATCGCCGGAGGCGGCAGTGGGCGGACCGATCGCGCTTGTCGAGGAGGGCGATATGATTAAAATAGATATTCCGGCAAATAAGCTTGAACTTTGTGTTTCTGACGAGGAGCTGAAAAACAGGCGTGCGAAATGGCAGCCGAGAGAGCCGAAGATTACAACAGGCTATCTGGCGCGGTACGCTTCTATGGTAACTTCAGGCAACCGGGGCGCGGTTCTGGAAATAAAAAACAATTAGGGAAAGGCGGTAATATAATGCAGTTAAACGGTTCTGAAATCATTATTGAATGTCTGAAAGAACAGGGTGTGGATACTGTGTTCGGCTATCCGGGCGGAGCGATCTTAAATGTGTACGATGCATTGTACAAACATTCGGATGAAATCAAGCATATTTTGACTTCCCATGAGCAGGGAGCTTCTCATGCGGCCGACGGCTATGCGCGCGCAACTGGCAAGGTGGGTGTGTGTATGGCGACTTCTGGACCAGGCGCGACAAATCTTGTCACTGGAATTGCCACCGCCTATATGGATTCCGTGCCGGTGGTTGCGATTACGGCAAATGTGACAGTGCCTCTTTTGGGCAAGGACAGTTTCCAGGAGATTGATATTGCGGGAATTGCAATGCCGATTACAAAATATAGTTTTATTGTGAAAAATATCGAGGAGCTTGCACCGACTCTGCGGCGTGCATTTCAGATTGCGCAGACCGGAAGACCTGGACCGGTGCTTGTCGATGTGACAAAAGATGTTACAGCAGCGGTGACAGAGTATACAAGGGCGGAAGTAAAACCAGTGGAGCGAAGCGTTTCTAAAATTACCGACCAGGATATCGACATGGCAGTTGAGCTGCTTTCTGCGGCAAAAAAGCCGATGATTTTTGTCGGAGGAGGCGCGGTGATCTCCGGTGCTTCCGAGGAATTAAAAAAATTTGTAGATCTGATGGATGCACCTGTGACCGATACGCTGATGGGCAAGGGCGCGTTTGACGGCGAGGACAGCCGGTATGTCGGGATGCTGGGGATGCACGGCACAAAGGCGGCAAATTACAGCGTGACCGAGTGCGATCTGCTTGTAGCAATCGGTGCAAGATTTTCTGACCGCGTGACTGGAAACGCCAAAAAATTTGCTTATAATGCAAAGATTCTGCACTTTGATGTTGACGCGGCGGAGATCAATAAAAATATTACGGTAGATGCAAGCGTAATCGGAGATGCAAAGGAAATTCTTGCGCGCATAAACAAAAAACTTTCGCAGCAGGAACATAA
The DNA here is from genome assembly GCA_947086895.1 of uncultured Lachnospiraceae bacterium. Lineage (GTDB taxonomy): Bacteria > Bacillota > Clostridia > Lachnospirales > Lachnospiraceae > RGIG4057. The sequence continues at coordinate 70,413 of CAMUAR010000006.1, forward strand.
AGAGTGGGTGGCAAAAGTACAATCACTCTGCGCCCAAAAGCCGCTTTCTTACCATAAAGATGTGCTGACCGGTCCTTATATTATGGAGAAGCTCTATGAGATTACAGGCGGAGATGCCATTATTGTGACGGAAGTCGGGCAGCATCAGATGTGGGCAGCGCAGTTCTACAAATATAAAAATCCGCGGACGCTGATTACTTCGGGCGGTCTTGGAACAATGGGGTATGGTCTTGGCGCGGCGCTGGGAGCAAAGGCGGCAAAGCCGGATTCGCTTGTGTTTAATATTGCGGGGGACGGTTGTTTCCGCATGAATATGAACGAGCTTGCAACGGCGGTGCGGTGTCAGATACCAGTGATTGAAGTGGTGTTTAACAATTCCGTACTTGGTATGGTGCGGCAGTGGCAGACTCTTTTTTATGGAAAGCGCTACTCCAACACAGTGTTAAACGACGGTGTGGATTTTGTAAAACTGGCGCAGGCGATGGGAGCAGAAGCATTCCGCATTACACAGTGCAGCGAGGTGGAAGAAGTGCTGAAAAAGGCGATCGCTCTAAATAAGCCTGTTCTGATTGACTGCGTGATTGGAAGCGATGATAAAGTATGGCCGATGGTACCGCCGGGAGCAGCGATTGAGGAAGTGTTCTCGGAGGAGGATATAAAAGAAGCGTAAGAAGAATTTTAAGCTGACTGTGCAAAAATTACCGTCCGATTAAAAATTATCTTAATAGTTTTTAAAAGACAATCCAAAATTAAAATTCCGACAGGCAGAACTTTGCTGGAATTATAAGCGCGCTGCAGCGATGGAAATGGTATATTATGAAAAAGAGGATTTGAAATTGCTTGCGGCAAAAAGCTGCGAAGCGAAGTTTTTAAACAAAAAATAAGGGATTTGCTTTTGGCTAGGGCTAAAAAGCGATAAAAGGGAAGATCAGTATGTTTGAAAACAAAAAAGAACAGTTTACAGCCTGTCTAAAGGATCGGTGGGAAGAATATCGAGGGCTTTGGCAGCAGTTGGAAGCAGAGGGGCGTAAAGACGAAGCGGTATTTGTGTCCATCCGTTTAAATATTTACGATATCTTTAAGACTGCTTTTTCTTTTATACAAAAAGGGCATACGGAAGATGAAGTTTTTATTCTTTTTCCAGAAAAAATAGAGCAGATTTCAAGCGGCTGGCAGAAATCTCTCGACAAGTCCCGTGCGCAGAACGATCAGAAAAAAATACAGATAGAAACAGAAAAATTGGCAGTGGCGGCGGAAGTAAAAGAGATGTTCCAAGAAGTATGGAAAGAATAAAAATATTTTATTTTATAATATTTCGAAAAATTTGAAAAAGGCTGTTTTTTCAGACAGCCTTTTTTGTGTGTGCAGAATATTCCATGCAAAAAATTATGGATAAAAAGAAAAATGTTAAAATAAATTGTATATCACATGTCTTTTACAGGGAAATATTATAACAGAACATCATATTTTTTTTGCTTGGATATAGAAAAGAATATTTTTTAAAATATTTTTGAAAAAAAGAAGGAAATTAGAAAGTCGATACAGAATATTCTATATAGAGGAAAAAATTTGTCGAAGCAGAAGAAGGGCGGTGGGAGTTATGCCGGATGGATTGAATATCCGGGAGAATATGGAGCGGCGTGAACACGAAGTATTATCACCGTTTGCGGCGTTTTCGGACCAGACAAAAGGGAGGGATAGAAAGGAGGAAAAGTGCGATATTCGACCGGAGTACCAGCGTGACCGCGACCGTATTCTGCACTGCAAGGCGTTCCGCAGATTAAAGGGTAAGACGCAAGTATTTTTGGCTCCTGAGGGGGATCATTACCGGACACGTCTGACCCATACGCTTGAGGTTGCCCAGAACGCCAGAACGATCGCAAGAGCACTTCGGTTAAATGAGGATCTTGCGGAAGCTATTGCTTTAGGGCATGATCTTGGGCATACGCCGTTTGGACATGCGGGGGAACGGGCGCTTGCAAGGGTTTGTCCGGGAGGTTTTGAGCATCAGCTTCAAAGTATCCGCGTTGTGGAGAAACTGGAAAAGGACGGTGCGGGGCTGAATCTGACGAAAGAAGTAAGAGACGGTATTCAAAATCATAAGACAATAGGAAAACCGCATACGCTTGAGGGAAAAATTGTACAGTTTTCTGATAAAATTGCGTATATTAACCATGATATTGATGATGCCGTGCGGGGACATGTGATTACGGAGGACGATATTCCAAAAGAACTTACAGACGTCCTTGGTCACAGCTCAAGGGAGCGTTTAAACACTCTGATTCATGATATTATTATGCAGAGCGGCAATGGAGAAATCAGAATGTCAGAGAAGATCTATAAGGCGATGATGGAACTGCGCGGGTATATGTTTTCCAATGTTTATACAAACCAGGGTGCCAAGGGCGAAGAGAAGAAAGCGGAGGCGATGGTAGAACAGTTATATTATTACTATGCCGGACATCTTGAGCTTTTGCCGGACGAGTATCAGCGCGCAATCCGCGATAGGAATGAGCCAGACTGTCGTGTTGTGTGTGACTATGTGGCGGGAATGACAGACCGCTATGCAGTACAAAAATACAAAGAAATCATGATACCGGACGCATGGGATATATATTAGGCAGAAAATAGTGTGAGAAGAGCTTCTAGCTGCTCACAGCAAAGGCTGTTTCGTGGAGAAGTTCTAAGTCTCACCTTTTGGATTTGAGTCGCAGCAAAGCTGCGACATGGGGGATAAGATGTATTATCCAGAAGAGTTGGTGGAGGAGATTCGTTCAAAGAGCGATATTGTCAGCGTGATTGGCTCTTATATTAAACTGCAGAAAAAAGGGGCAAATTATATGGCGTGTTGTCCGTTCCATAATGAAAAGACACCATCTTTTTCCGTCAGTCAGCAAAAGCAGATGTATCATTGTTTTGGCTGCGGTGCAGGGGGAAATGTATTTACCTTTTTGATGCAGTATGAGAACTACAGTTTTCTTGAGGCGCTGCGCACACTTGCAGAGCGCGCCGGCGTGTCGCTGCCGGAGATCGAATACTCCGAGGAGGCAAAGCGGGCGTCCGATTTCAAAGGAAGGCTGCTTGCCGTCAATAAAGATGCGGCAAAGTATTATTTTTATCAGTTAAAATCGGAGCGCGGAAAAGCGGCGATGGATTATCTAAAAAAGCGTTCGCTCTCCGATGAGACGATTCAAAAGTTTGGGCTTGGATATTCGACAAAATATGCAGATGACTTGTACAAATATTTAAAAAGGCTGGGGTATGACGACGAGCTGCTTGGTCAGTCCGGGCTGATCACAATGGAGGAAGCAAAAGGGGCTTACGATAAATTTTGGAATCGCGTTATGTTTCCAATTATGGATGTAAACAATAAAGTGATTGCATTTGGCGGGCGCGTGATGGGGCAGGGAAGCCCAAAATATTTAAATTCCCCGGAGACGCCGATTTTTGAAAAAAGCCGCAATTTGTATGGATTAAATCTGGCAAGAGGTTCCAGAAAAAACAGTTTTTTGCTGTGCGAGGGGTATATGGATGTGATTTCACTGCATCAGGCGGGATTTCCAAACGCTGTAGCATCCCTTGGAACATCGCTTACAACACAGCATGCAAGAATTATGGCGCGTTATGTAAAAGAGGTTTTGATTACTTATGACAGCGACGCGGCAGGTGTAAAAGCGGCGCTTCGCGCGATCCCAATTTTAAAGGACGCAGGAATCACAGCAAAAATTGTTGATATGAAGCCTTACAAAGACCCGGATGAATTTATCAAGGCACTTGGGGCAGAAGAATATCAAAAAAGGCTGGATGGAGCCAAAAACAGTTTTTTCTTTGAGATCGAAGTGTTAGAACGAAATTATGATTTAAACGATCCAGAACAAAAAACGCGGTTTTACAATGAGATGGCAAAGCAGCTTTTGCAGTTCCCGGAAGAGTTGGAGCGCGGCAATTACACGGAGGCACTTGCAGAAAAATACAAGATAAACTACGGCAGTTTAAGAAAGCTTGTCAATCGGTACGGTGCGCAGTTAGAGCCAATTCAGGCGGCACAGACTGTTTTAAGAGACAAGGAATACAAAAAAAAGAAAGGACCGGAAGAATGGCTGCTGCGCTCGCAGAGACTGCTTTTGACAAGACTTGTGGAGGAGCCGGAAACGTTTGGACGTGTAAAGGGAATTATCAGTCCGCAGGATTTTACGGAGGGACTTTACCAGAGTGTTGCCGAAATGGTATTTGAGGAGTATGAAAAAAGCGGTGCAGTCAATCCGGCGAAAATTATCAACTGCTTTGAGGGAAAAGAACAGCAGGTGGAAGCAGCAGAACTATTCTCAACGCAGATCTTAGCTCCGATGGATGAAGCGCAGCGGCGCCGTGAATTTGCGGATACCGTGGTGCGCGTCAAGCAGAGCAGTCTGGACGCACAGTATAAAAAGGCAGTGGAACAGGATGATATCAATGCAATGAACATAATTATGGAGAAGCAGAAGGGCTTGGGGAAACTGCATAGTTCCCTGAATCCTGGATAACCTATGAAATACAGGTTATGGTTCGGCTTATGGTATTTGGGGTGCAATGCACAGATTTGCTGCAGCAGGGCCGGTGGCCAGCTGGTCAGCGGTACAGGAGGATGGAGTTTGTATGGACGAAAATATGGTGAAATTTCATGAAAAACTGAAGGAACTTTTACAGTACGCCAAGAACAAGAAAAATGTGCTTGAGTATGATGAGATCAATGATTTTTTTGCTGATTTGGAGATTGATGCAAACCAGATGGAAAAAATTTATGATTATCTTGAAAAGCACAATGTTGACGTGCTCCGCGAACATCAAGGGGAAGTGATTGAAGATGATATCGAGGTGGATGAAGATGAGCTTGCCCTGATTGAAGCAGAAGCAGAAGATTTATCAAAAATTGACTTGTCAATTCCAGAGGGGATTGGGCTTGAAGATCCAGTGCGCATGTATTTAAAAGAGATCGGCAAAGTGCCGCTTCTGAACTCGGATGAAGAAATTGAACTTGCCCAGCGGATGGAAAAAGGAGATTCCGCTGCGAAAAAAAGGCTTGCCGAGGCGAATCTTCGCCTTGTCGTCAGCATTGCAAAGCGGTATGTCGGCAGGGGAATGCAGTTTTTGGATCTGATACAGGAAGGAAATTTAGGTTTGATCAAGGCGGTTGAAAAATTTGATTACCGCAAGGGTTATAAATTCAGCACCTATGCAACCTGGTGGATTCGGCAGGCGATTACGCGCGCGATTGCAGATCAGGCAAGAACCATACGTATTCCGGTTCATATGGTGGAAACAATCAATAAATTGATTCGTGTGCAGCGTCAGCTTTTGCAGGAATTGGGCAGAGAACCTCACCCGGAGGAGATTGCAAAAGAGATGAATCTTTCGATTGACCGGGTGCGCGAGATACAGAAAATATCGCAGGAGCCTGTCTCTTTGGAAACGCCGATCGGAGAGGAGGAGGACAGCCATCTAGGCGACTTTATCCAGGACGATCAAGTTCCGGTTCCAGCGGAGGCAGCGGCGTTCACTCTGTTAAAAGAGCAGTTGAACGAAGTGCTTGGCACATTGACCGACCGGGAGCAGAAGGTACTTCGCCTGCGGTTTGGGCTGGATGACGGCAGACAGCGCACGCTTGAGGAAGTCGGAAAGGAATTTGACGTCACAAGAGAGCGCATCCGCCAGATTGAGGCGAAAGCACTGCGGAAACTGCGCCATCCAAGCCGAAGCAGAAAGCTGAAAGATTATCTGGAACTGTAAAAATCTAAAGTAAAGATAAATAATAGGATAAAACAAAGTTTACAAAATATATTTGGTAGATAAATCAATAATTAAGATAAACATTTACAAGATAGATAAAAAGAGAGCAGTAAAGTTTAAAGCTAAGATAAACAATGGAATAATACAAAATTTATAACATGAATTTGACAAAAAATAATAATAAAGTCCAAAGCTAAAATTGACAAAATTATAAAACCAGCAGGAAAGGCGAAATAAAATGCAGAAAGACAGCAGAATTGCAATTTCAAAACGCTTAATGATGAACTGTGCGATGGTTCCAAAGTGCCGGACATTTGCGGATATCGGTTGTGACCATGCATACAGTTCGATTTATCTGGCAATATCAGGCGTGGCAGGAAAATGCATTGCAATGGATGTTGTTGAAGGTCCGCTTGCCAGAGCAAAAGAAAATATCGCAAAGTACGGGCTGGAAGATAAAATTGAAGTGCGGCAGTCGGACGGTCTTTCGCAGCTTGCCGAAAAGGAAGCAGAAGTTATTATGATCAGCGGAATGGGCGGGCCTTTGATGCTTGATATTTTAAAATGCGGAATTCATCGCGTCCGCGAGGCAAAAGTGCTTATATTACAGCCGCAATCCGAATTGGAATTATTCCGCAAAGGATTAAAAGAACTTTCTTTGTCATTATCAGATGAAGATATGTGCTGTGAAGATGGGAAATACTATACTGCCATGTATGTAGAAAACAGGGTAAAACAGGAAGAAGCAAAGCAGGAAATTAAAGTTTCACAGCAGATTGCAGCAAAATACGGCTTATGCCTGATTGAAAAGAGGCATCCCATACTTGCAGAGTACATAGACAGGGAAATTGAAAAGAAAAAACAGATTGAGGAGAAGCTTTCTGAACAGCAGACAGCGCGCGGGATAGAGCGGCTTTTGGCACTGCGTACCGAACTTGCAGAACTTGCAAAGCTCCAAAGGTTTTTAAAAACTGTAAATGGATAAGCGAAAGCCGCGGCATACAAAAAAGGAGTTTTTGATTAAAATATTGTTACAGCAAAACAAGGGATAAAGATTGATATAATTATTGCAGGTTTTATATAACAGAAATGGGGGATACTATGTATCAAGTAACTGTTGATGGGGCGACAAAGGAATACAAGGAAAATACAACTTATGGCGAGATTGCGAGGGAGTACCAAAAAGATTATGCGAACAGAATTATACTTGTCAAGGCAGATGGAAAACTGCGTGAACTAAACAGAGAACTGGAGGGAAACTGCAGCCTTTCTTTTGTCACAACGGCGGATTCAGCGGGGGCAAGCACTTATACAAGGGGTATGGTCTTTTTGATGCTGCGGGCAATGTACCGAGTGTGCGGTCGGATTTTTTATGGAAATTCTTTTGAAGAGCCAGACTGTGATAAAAGCGAAACGCAAGGTTCAGAGAATAACAGCGAATTATCAGAAAGTGATAATACAAAAAATGGCAGGGCTGTTCAGGAGAGCCGCGGCGGCAGCATGATCCGGCGGGTTCGGATTGAATATATGCTCGGCAATGGGCTTTATGGGGAAGTGGACTGGCGCACAGAAGAACCGCCGAAGATGGAAGAATTTCTAAAACAAGTCAGCGAGGAGATGCGCTGCATGGTAAAAAAAGATATTCCGTTTTCTAAATTGACGGTGCGGACAGAAGACGCCGCCAAGCTGTTTCACAATGTTGGTATGTATGAAAAAGAAAAGTTGTTCCGCTACCGGCTTGTTTCAAACACAAACCTTTATGAATTGGATGGCTTTTATGATTATTTTTATGGATATATGCCAGAAAGTACTGGTGTTTTGGACGTCTTTGATATAAAGTCCTATGAAAATGGTTTTTTGCTGCTGCTTCCAGAAAAAAAGAATACTATGGAACTGCCGGAATATTTTCCGCGCAAAAAACTGTATGCCGTGCTGCAACGATCCAATCAATGGGCGCAGAAGCTGGGGCTTGAAACGGTTGGGGATCTAAACGAGATGATCAGCAGCGGAGATATTGAGCAGATGGTTTTGGTGCAGGAAGCCTACCAGGAAAAGCGGATCGCGGCGATTGCTGAGCAGGCGAGACAGTCGGGAAATAAGAAATTTATTATGATTGCAGGACCATCCTCCTCTGGAAAAACAACGTTTTCGCACCGTCTTTCCATTCAATTGCGCACACTGGGCTACCGACCGCATCCAATCGCGGTGGACGATTATTTTGTAAACCGGGAAGATACGCCGAAGGATGAAAATGGAAACTATAATTTCGAGACGCTGAAAGCGATTGATGTGGAATTGTTCAACCGCGATATGAACGCGCTTTTGCACGGGGAAACCGTAGAACTTCCAACATTTAATTTTAAGACCGGCAAGCGGGAATATAAAGGAAACTATAAACGGCTTGGCAAAGAAGATATTTTGGTGATTGAGGGAATTCACGGTCTGAATGATGAATTATCGTACTCACTGCCAAGAGAGAGCAAGTTTAAAATTTATATCAGCGCACTGACACAGTTAAATGTTGATGAGCACAACCGGATCCCGACGACAGACGGCAGATTAATCCGGCGCATGGTGCGGGATGCAAGAGTGCGGGGGACAGCGGCAAAAGATACAATTGCTATGTGGGCGTCCGTCCGGCGCGGTGAGGAGGAGAATATTTTCCCATTTCAGGAAGATGCGGACTGTATGTTTAATTCCGCACTGATTTATGAACTTTCTGTGTTGAAACAGTTTGCAGAGCCATTGCTGTTTGGGATTGATCGAGAATGCGAACAATATGCAGAAGCAAAACGATTGTTGAAGTTTTTAAATTATTTTCTCGGCGTGAGCAGCGAGAAAGTGCCAGGCAATTCGATTTTAAGAGAATTTATCGGCGGAAGCTGCTTTAAGGTTTGACAAAGCAGAGAGGATTGTGTTAGAATTTGTGTGCAGTGCCATACATTATGGTGCTGTGCAGTTTTGTGAGCGGTACAGGTGGCCGCGCCGAAAGGTGAGGAAAGTCCGGGCTTCACAGGGCAGGGTGCCGGATAACGTCCGGTGGGGGCGACCCTAAGGCCAGTGCAACAGAAAAGAAACCGCCCGGAGAAAAGTCCGGGTAAGGGTGGAATGGTGGTGTAAGAGACCACCGCTCTTCTGGCAACAGAAGAGGCTGTGTAAACCCCACTCGAAGCAAGACCAAAATATACCGCAAGGTAGGGGAAGCGATACGGCGGTCCGTCGTGCTTTCCGGTAGGTCGCGTTCCGCCGTTAGGCGGAGGAGCTGCATGGCGACATGCAGTCAAGAAAGATGGTCACCAGATACAGAACCCGGCTTATAGTACCGCTCACAAAATAAAAGTGTTTCTGGCAAAAACGCTTTGGAATAAGGAGAAAATTTTTTATTGATGGAGTATTGCAGAGAAATCTGCGATATGTGCGGGGATGAAAATGAAAAAGAAAAAATATATTGGAATCAGTTTTGCGGCTATATTGTGTATTTTATTCTCGCTCTGTGTTTTTGGACAAGCTAAAACATCAGCATCAGCAACGCATGAAGTCTCTGCGGTTTCCGGGTGCAGTGCAAAGGAATTGCAGGCGCTGTTGGATTTAAATAAAGACGGTGCTTATGAACATTTGATCATCAATATACCTGCCGGAACATACCAGATGGACCGCACGCTCTATATTTCTTCCAACACAACGATAAAAGCCTCACAGCAGGCGTATTTTGAAAAGCAGGATATTTATGGGGCGATGCTGGAAGGCAGAGTGGTAAATGACAAAGGCGGCTACGGCGCATGTAAAAATATCACGGTAGAGGGCGGCGTTTGGGACAGCAAAGCTGTGATAAAAGAAAAGACCGGAACCGAGACATTTCGCTTTATCCATTGCAGCGGTGTGACAATTCGGGATGCGCAGTTGTGCAATGTTCCCGAAGGCAGCCATCTCATTGTATTTTCCGGGACAGAAGAAGCTCTGGTAGAGAATTGTAAGTTTTATGGTTATGGGAACGGACTTGGAGGCAAAAGCCCAAAGGAGGCGATTCAGCTTGATGTGGCGCATGATGTAAAGATTACGCCGACATTTCAGGAAATTAAGTGGGACGATCTTCCATGCCGTGCAATTACTGTGACAGGATGTGAATTTTATGATTATTCCCGCGCGTTTGGCAGCCATACGGCAGTGAAGGGAATTTATCATGATAATATTGTTTTTAAAAACAACAGCATAAAAAATATATCGGATACTGCAGTTAAGCTGTTTAACTATACAAATACAACGATATCCGGCAACACAGTAGAAAACTGCGGATGGGGAATTTTTATTTATACATTTTTGGATGTTGATGAAGAAGATTCCCCGGCGTTTTTAAAGCCGTTAAAAAAGCAGGAAGTTGTTGTGCCGGATGATTTTGGCATTCAGGTTAAGAACAATACAATTCGAAATACAAAAAATCTGAAACAAAATTTCGGCGATGCAGTTCGTGTTTTAGGCTCGAAAGAAGTTCCAGTAGCAGGGGTGAAGATTTCCGATAATACATTTGAAAAAATAGAAAGATACGGAGTTTTTGCAACTTACGCACCTGAGATTGTGATTTCGAACAATAAATTTTTGGATACAGGAGAAAACGGTATTCTGATCGAAGAAAAAAGTACGGACGCTGCTGTGCTTGGCAATAAGGTGCAGAATGCGGCAGGTCTGGCAGCGATCGGTATTTACAGCGGCTCAGACCGCGCTGCGGTGTATGGAAATGAGATTGTTTCTCCAAAGGGTGCAGGCATTTATTTGTACAGTAAAGTATCCAGCTGTACGATAGGCAGCAGCGAGGAGGAAGATCAAAGAAACCATATTTTAAAGCCAGGAACTACAGGGATTCATATTTCGAATGGCTGTGACAGCAACACGGTTGAAGGAAACGATATTGAGCAAGCTGGCGACGCGGGAATATGGGTCTATGACTCGAAAAAGAACATTATTTCAGAAAATGAGATTGTTTCACCGAAAAAAGCTGGTATTCATATAACAAAACAGGGCAAAAACAATATTGTAAGCGGCAATGAAGTGACAAAAGCCGGAACGGACGGGATTCGCCTGCATGATTCCGCAGAGTGCGAAGTCAGTTCAAATACCGTAGTATCGCCAAAAGTTATCGGGATCAATCTTACAGGGAAAAGCGATCAGGCAATGTTAAATAAAAACCAAATTACATCAGCTGGTGAGGATGGTATCTGGATTTCTGGAAGTTTGTACTGTACAGTAACGTCCAATATTATTAAAAAGTATGCCATGAATGCCGATAAGAATTATGGGATTGGAATTTACCAGTCTGGCGGAACGAAATCTTCTTATGTGAAGATAGAGAAAAATACGATTGTAGGTTCTGGAAAAAAGACAATGAATAACGCGATTCACGTCAATGGTTCGGATTATGTATCGATCAATAAAAATACAATGAAAACTCCGGCGGGCAGCGGTATTTATATTTATACAAGCAAGTATAGTAAAATAACTTCCAATAAAATAACAAAACCAATAGCTTATGGAATTTATGTAACAACAGATTGCAATAAAGCTCAGATCAAAAGCAACACAGTTACAACTCCAGGAAATATGGCAATTATGACATACCAAGCCAAAAATTCTGCTGTGACAAGCAATAAAATAACGGTTACAGACAAAGTAGCAGGGATTCGAATCAGCCAGTCCGACAATACAACAATAGAATCGAACACAATTACAGGAGCAAGCGATGAAAAGGCTGTTTGGATTACCGGTTCGACAGGGTGTAAAGAATCTGAGAATATAATAAAATAGTATAATTACAAAAAGGTTTTTCATGTTGGAAAGACCTTTTTGTATGTATAAAAACATATTAAAAGCTTTTTAAGATGGATTATAAATAATTTTCTTTTGATAAATTTATAAAAAGAAGTTTGCTTGTTTTGTATTATCAGACTGGCAAAAAATCAGATTTTCCGATATACTCTGGAAATATTTTCAAAGTTATATTCTTTTTGGGTTAAAAAAGATACAAGATATGTTTCGCAGGAGATTATAGTAAAATAGAAGCATTTTTGTAAGAAATAATTAAAGACTTAAGACGGGGAATATGATAAGATAAACACAATCCAAAGTTGTTGCAAGAAGAATTTATAATCTGATTTGACAATAAGGAAGAAAAGGATAGAAAGGAAGCGTAAGTGCATGGAACAGACAGGAATTCTGGTAGTAGATGATGATAAGGAGATCGCGGAGCTGGTAGAAATCCATCTGGCAGCAGATGGCTTCCGTGTTTGGAAAGCGTATAATGCAAGGGATGGTCTGCGGCTTTTGGAAGCAGAAAAAATCAAGCTTGCTATTCTGGATATTATGATGCCGGGGATGGATGGAATTGAATTATGCCAGAAGATACGTGAGAGAAGCAATATTCCAATTATTATGCTTAGTGCCAGGTCGAGCGACTTGGATAAGATTTTGGGGCTTGGCAACGGTGCGGATGATTATGTCTCAAAACCGTTTAACCCGCTGGAGCTGACTGCGAGGGTAAAGTCTCAATTAAGGCGTTACACAAGTTTAAATCCGGGTGCGGCAAATGCTGATTTGGAGAGGGAGGTATCGGTTCATAATTTATCGATCAACCGGGATACGCGCGTTGTGATATCTTATGGCAGAGAAGTGAAACTTACGCCGATCGAATTTGATATTCTTTATCTGCTTGCTTCCAATGCAGGAAAAGTGTTTTCTACCGATGAAATTTTTGAGCGGGTATGGAATGAGAAGATGTACGAAGCGAACAACACGGTTATGGTGCATATAAGGCGTTTGAGGGAAAAGGTGGAGATGGACCCAAAAAATGCGGAGATCATTAAAACAGTTTGGGGGGTAGGCTACCGCATTGAAAAATAATGGTTGGGATAAAAGATATCTGAGTTTCCGGTTTCAGATTATTATATACTGTTTTTTTAGCATTCTGCTTTCGGCGGCGACAATGACAGCATTTTCGGCGGCTTTTTACGGAATTTATGTGATTGTCCAGAAAGAGTCGGAGAATTCCGCCGCGCAAAACAATATGAAATCATACTATTTTTCCGAAGGGCAGATAAAACCGGAAGCAGCGCTTAACAATACAGATATTATGATGGAACCAGTGAAAATTCCGTTTTTTGGAGATAGCCGCTTGATGATAAGGAAAGGCACCACTGTAATGCTTGGAATACTGCTGTTGTGCGGGGCAGTTTTTTTCTTTCTTTTGTATTTTCTGCTGTTGACAAGGCGGCTTGGAGATTATCTTGTGGAAATTTCTGCCGGGATACGAAATTTGGCGACGGGAGAGTTTGGAACGCGGATTCCGCTGCGGCAATCCAACGAATTGACGCAGATTGCGGACAATTTTAATACAATGGCAGAAGAACTCGAATGTATTGTGCAGGAAGAGCGCAGAGCAGAAAATGAGAAAATTGAGCTGATTACAAGTATTGCGCATGATTTGAGAACGCCGCTTACATCGGTGATTGGATATCTTGAACTTGTGTCAAGAGAGGATTTGGATGCTGCGACAAGAGAGCATTATGTTTCTGTCGCTTTTCGCAAAGCAAAGCGTCTGCAGCGCTTGACCGATGATTTGTTCAATTACGTCAAGTTTGGCTCTGGGCAGATTCCTTTGGAATTGTCCCGAATTGATATTGTAAAAATGACAGATCAGCTTTTGGAGGAGTTTTACCCGAATATCCAGGAGACAGGATTGGAACTTTCCGTGAAAAAAGGGGTGGAACATGCTGAGGTGCAGGCCGATGGGATGCTGCTTGCCAGAGCTTTTGCCAATTTATTTGGAAATGCAATTAAGTATGGTCGTGATGGTAAAGTTTTGCGGGTTATACTGGAACAGGAAGATAAAAATATAAAAATCCGTATTATCAATTTTGGCGAGGTAATTCCAAACAAGGATATCGCAAATATTTTTGAACGTTTTTACCGTGTGGATGCTGCGCGGACAGAGGAGCAGGGCGGAACAGGGTTGGGGCTTGCAATTGCAAAAAATATTATTGAACTTCACCGCGGAACAATCTGTGTAAAAAGTGATTTTGATGGGACAGAGTTCACGGTGGAACTTCCGGTTGCAGAATAATATAAAGTCCTTTGTGCAATTTGACGAAAACAGACAATAACATCGAAATAACGACAACAGACAGTTAGAAATTAATATTTTGTTTTGAAAAGATTGGAAGGCGAATTGGATGTTTTTGCGGGCAGGACAAATAAAAAAGAATATAAGGCGAACAGCAATATTTTTATTTTTGCTGTTTGCGCTGTTGTTCGTGTTTCCGGCAGACAGCGTTATATCAGAAGCAGCACAAAAAAGTGAGCCGAACTTACCAAAATCAGAAAAAGATGAGAGCTTAGAATATCCTGCGTCAGAAGCGGCGCAAAAAAGCGAGTCGAATTTATTAAAGTCAGAAAAAGACGAGAGTTTAGAATATTCTATATCAAAAACAGCACAGAGCAAACCATCACAAGAACAAGAAAATATCACAGAGCCAAAATTGTCAGCAGGAAGTGCAAAAGAAATTCAATTTGCCGAATTGTCATTTGAGACAGGCGAGTGGTATGAGCAGGCGGAAGTTCGCTTGGAGATTGAGTTTCCATTGCAGAATCAGAACGAGGAAATCCGGCTGAGGGCGGGACGCGATTTTACGATGCTTGTAAAAGTGACAGCACAACACAGTAATTTTTCAGGCAGAGTTAATGTATTGATGCAGAATGCACAAGAAAATAATATTATGTTTTCTAAAGCGGTTTCTGAACTTTTAGAAGGAGAAACTTGCACGTTATTATTTGAACTGCCAGGAAATCTGATGACTGAGGGGCTGTATATTACACTTGTTGATGAAAATGGAAATGAAACAGCTGGCTGGCAGGTTCCAATCAGCGTTGTAAACTATGGAAGGTATAAGATTGTTGGTATTATTGCGGAAAATGAAGAAGAATACTCATATTTTTCCTCTTTTGGAAATGAAACTGTTGATATCAATGTAAGTGAGATTGAGGAGAAAACGACAAATTTAGAAAGCATTGATATTATTGTGGCAGAAGACCAAATATTTGACTCTGCACAAAATCCTTCCGACAGTAAGGTGACAGAAGTGCTGCAAGATTGGGTTGAAGGTGGAAAAACTCTTGTGGTCGGAACGACACCGCAGTCGGAAGATACGGAGGAAATGTTGAATTTTGGGTTACAGGAAGAAGAAATACTGCAGGATTTAATTTTGCAGATTAGCAATTATGAATCGGCAAGAAATATTACCTTATCTGCAAATGAAGAATTGCAGAAACAACATGGAGACCATGTACGTACAAGTTATATAGGAGACTCCATGATCTGGCCAGTACTTGTCAATAATCTTTCTGATGAAGCGGTCAAGTTTGCACTGCGCAATCCCGGAGAATCTTGTGGTGTTTTGATGGGAGATGCAAGTAACGAAGGATTATTGGAGACAGCGAAGCTTCCTGAAAATTCAGATACAACGGATAGTATGGTAAAAGATTTTGAAAGTACAGCACTTCAAGAACCATCATGGGCATGGTGGAATGCAGAAATTGAGCCGGAAGTTGTATGGGAAGAAAAAGGAATACAAGTACTTGTACGGTATCCTTATGGGGATGGAAGTGTGCTGGTGTATTCCATTCCTCTTGCTATAAAGAAAAGTAATATATATCCGCTTGTCTATTATCGAATTGTACAGCTTGTACTTAGTAATCTTTCAGAAAAACAAAATCTTCAATTGGATTATGAAAGCTATGGAGGAGAGCCGAATAATTATTCCTATCTTCTTTATTATATTGATGGAAATGAAAAGGAAGTATCCGTGCTTCCATATTTGTTTCTTATTACGATCTATATTACTGTTTTGATTCCAACAATATTTCTTATCCTGCGTCAGAGGGGAAAAAGTAAGTATTTATGGGGAGCATTGCCGCTCTGCGCAGCGCTGATGACAGGAACGATTTATTTGGTTGGAAGCAGTACAAGAGTTTCAAGGCCGTATTGTTCTTATATCGATCTCGTTGATTACACAAGGGAAAAAGGGGTGGAAACCGTCTATTTTCAGCTGTCTGCTCCGACAAATCATGGAGCAAAGATCGACTTGCCCCAAAATACCAGCATCCAGCTTGAGGAGACTATGTTTGCATCTTATGATCCAAATTTCGACTCTTATCTATTTTACGGGGAAAATACATCGAAGGCTCAGAATTATCAGGCGGCGGTATTTTTGGATGAGTATGGAGGAGAATTGGAGTTAAAGAGTGTGACTGCATTTTCCAATACAACGTTTCGTATGCAGCGTTATGTTCCATTGACAGGAGGATTTTTTGGCAGCTCTAGTGTAAATGGAGGAATCGTAGAAGGAACTGTGAGCAACCAGACAGAAACCGATTGGAAAAAAGTATATCTGTTTATGAATGATTATATTATTGATCTTGGAGCAGTGAAAGCAGGACAGGAGATTTCCTTGGAGAATTGTAAGCAGAGGCTTCTGGAGATGGATAATTTGCCGAGTGTATTACAAAAAATGTCAGAAGATAAATTTTCTTTTAAGGAACTTAGCGTAATATCTAATCTGGCTTGGGATTATCAGTTTTATTATGAAGGTGATTTTCTGTTTGCAATACCGGAGGAAGATACGGCAAAAATACTTGGTACTGTAGCGGAAGATTCTCACAGCAGCGGTATCCAGGTGACTATTTATTCACTCTGGGACAAGGAGGTCGGAGATGATAAAAATTCGCAATTTAAGGAAAGTGTACGGTGATATTCCTGCGCTCTGTGGATTGACTATGGAGATTGGAAGCTGTGAACTTTTTGGTTTTGTCGGACCGAATGGAGCGGGAAAAACGACGACAATGAAAATTATTGCGGGTTTGCTGCGCGCTGATTCAGGAGAAATTTTGATTGACGGAGAACGAGTGACTGTACATGCGAAAAAATTAAAAGGAGAGATTGGTTATGTCCCAGATTTTTTCGGTGTTTATGATAATTTAAAAGTACAGGAATATATGGAATTTTACGCTTCTTTGTATGGCATGAGCGGCAGGGAAACAAGAAAAAGAACAGAGGAGCTTCTTGGAATGCTGAATATGACAGAATGGCGCGAAGAGATGGTGGATTCTTTAAGCCGCGGTATGAAACAAAAATTATGTGTTGCAAGAGCGCTGGTAAATAATCCGAAACTGTTGGTGCTTGATGAACCTGCATCCGGCATGGAACCAAAATATCGCAGACAACTGAAAGAATTGTTACAGCAGCTTTGTGCGGAGGGAAAAACAATACTGATCAGTTCGCATAATTTACAAGAATTGTCGGAGATGTGTACAAATATTGGAGTGATCGACAAAGGTCGGCTGTTGATGCAGGGGAATGTTCAAGAAATTTTACAAGAACAGACCATAAGCAATCCGTATGTTTTACAGTATATCCGTTTTCCAGAAGAAGCGATGGCGCTGTTAAAGTCTCATGCACTTGTAAAAAATATTGCAATTCGCGAGAACAGCTTATCGTTCCCATTTACAGGAACGCGCGAGGAGGCAGCGGCGTTGTTGTCTGGTCTGGTGGCAGCAGGGGCGGAAATATCATCATTTTTTCGAGAAGAGGGCAGCTTAGAAAAGTTATTTTTGGAAGTGACAACATAAGGAAAAGGAGCGGTATTATGCGGCATATCAATCCAGTATATAAAAGAGAGCTAAAGCAGACAGCCAGAATGAAGAAAACGCTTGTAATGCTTTTGGTGTACAATCTTTTGCTGGCATGTTTTGGGCTGCTTGTATTTTATTTGATGTTTGACCGTGACGGAAGAATCAGTAACCGCGTGGAATATTCAGGGATTCTCACGTTATATACTGTAATGTCAATTTTGGAGTTTGGAATGGTGCTGCTGATTGTTCCAGCTGTAACTGCGGGGGCTGTAGCAGGGGAAAGAGAAAAACAAACGCTTGATCTTTTACTTTCTACAAAAGTATCGCCGCTGCAGATTGTGATAGGAAAACTTGCAGCATCAATCAGCATGGTGATTTTGCTGGCGGTATCGTCGCTTCCAGTACTTGCAATTGTATTCAGCATCGGCGGAATCACTTTATTTGATATGGCGAATTTTTTAATATTTATTATTGTTACAGCGATTTATATTGGAAGTTTTGGCATATTTTTTTCGGTTTGCTGCAAGCGCGTTACCGTGGCGACGGTGTGCTCTTATAGTACAATGATCGTCCTTGTTATTCTTCTTCCGATTTTGCTGTATGCTGTAGAATTTGCAGAGGTATTTCGAAAAATTGGATATACTTCTTTTACTGCATTGAGTAGATGTATTTCAGGAAAAAGAGCATTGCTGCTTTTGTTTAACCCGCCGGTTTCTTTTATTTCTGTAATTAAAAATCAGGCAGGCAGAGGCGGCAATGTGATGGCTTCTATTGGAAGTGAAGGCGGAGTGTTTTATTTTTTATCAAAGCATTGGGATATAGTAAGTCTTTTATGCCAGCTTTTGGTTGCAATTGTTTTGATTGGAATTTCGGCGCACAAATTAAATCCGCTTGCAAAAAGCAGGAAGAGGGCATAAAATGAGCCAAATGGCAGCAACTTTTAAAATTGTATGCTGCTATTTGGCTGCATTTCAAATTATGAAAATGGAAGAAGAAAAATATATAAGTTATTATATCACAATTTTAGAAAAAAGTAAGCATTTTTTTAAAAAATTTAACAACCAAAATTTGGAAAGGTCAGATTTCGTATTTTTTTGCTAATGCGAATAGAAGCATAAAGTTTTGCATAGTCACGTTCGGACAAATCTTCAATATAATTTCTGGCATAATTCCTTAAAAATCCTTTTTCTTTTAATAAATCTGCTGCTTTATTATAGGAAATTGCCGCTTCCTGTTCTGTAGGGTAGCGGCCGATAATAAAATTCCCATGGATATGAATTCGTGACGTAAAAATATCGCGTCCATGGTGCAGACGACGAGTGACGCCATGGTATCGATTGATAAGTTCAATATTGCTGTAACGGAAATCAAGGGGATCTCCATTGATAAACCGGTAATCCCTGTCGGCGACAGAATGGCTGTGAATTCCATATCTGGAGAGAAGAGAAGTCTGCATACCATAATCCGCCACAAAAAAATGACCGCCGCGCCGCATAATTTTATGAGCCATATAGTAAAAAAGATCATCAGCATCAAATTTTAATGGCGTCATTATATCAAAGTGATAAGTAAAATATCGATGATGCAGATAGATCGGTGTATGACTGTATATTCCATTATTGCGAAAGTTCAGCAAAATAACCCATTTTTCAAACGAAAGCGGAAGATTAAGGTGAGAGTAATCTTCCACACAGCAGTTGAGCCAACTGCCGTTTAACAGCGAAGAGGCAGCAAGATAGGCATGATGTGCTTGCATTGCGTCAGGGTAACTGCCAAGACTAATATGTTTTCCAGAAAAGGTGATTGATGCACGATAATAGATCGTTCCATCTTTTTTTTGTGCTTGAAAAACACCAGCGGGAATAGACATAAGATCTCCTTTTCTTATAAAATTAATTGAGTTTCTTCTATATTAATAGTGTTTTTGAATTGTAATTATTTGGGGATATACAAAACGTACTGTATATTTAAGAACGATAATGACCTTTTTTCTTTGTGTAATATAAAAATCAAAACAATGCGGATTTGGCGATGGATTTTCGGAAAAGTTTTATAGATTCTATTTTATCTTTATTAAAAGTAGTATAACAGATATTCAAAAAAAAGCAATAGTATCACAGATTGTCAGTTTGATTGAAAGAAAAAAGATTTTTTGTTATAAAAAACTAAATATTACCGAATTATTACGCGATTATTACATATAATAAAAAAGGCGGATTTCCTGACCTAATAGCTATAATCAGCGAAAAATCACGATTTTTTTAAAAAATTGAAGCTTTTTCAGAAACAAAAATTAAATAAAAATTGCGGCTTTACGGTAAATTTAGAAGGAATGATTTAGTAATTATTACATGCAGTTAATAATTTATTAATATTTTCTTGTAGAAATTTAATAATAAAATTAAAAAATACATCGTATATATTGGATATAATTACTCTTGCTGTAAATATCTAGGAACTTTTACTATACGGAAGTAACGAAAAACAGGGGGAGTTATTGACAGTTTTCTGTGCTCTGTTATAATACAACACATAACTTTCGGAGAGCCCATCCGAGAATAACGAATCCCTGAAGTATTTGAGGGATGGAAAAGAGAGGGAATATGAGTAAGAAGTATTGCCGAAAGGCGCTTGCCTGGAGCATGGCAGCTGTGGCAGCAATTTCTTTCATTGCACCGCCGATCGGGACAGACAGCACATTAGCTGTGATCAACGGAATTGATGAATTTTTTGGCGGAAAGACCAGCGCGGGGGAAAACGCATCCGATGGATGGTTGTCTGAGAAACCAGAAAAAGAAACATCAAAAACGAAACCAGAAAGATCAGAAACCTTAGAAGGCGGAATTAAAAAAGGGGCATCGGAAACGGAAACAGCGGGGTTAGAGCTATTAAAAACAGAAAATGGTGGACAAGAAGGGGAAAATTCGATCGTTCGCCAGATTTTATTGGAATCAGAACTAGTACAAGTGATTGCAAGGGAAGTTACCAAGGCTTATGAACAGGTTGAGGGCGAGCTGGAGCTTTTGGGGATTTCCGGTAAAGACGAGTTGGAGGCAGACGAATTTGGAGCTGCTGAACAGCAAGAAATTGGAGAAGTACAAACCAGTCAGGGAGAAACTTCAGAAAGTGTAAAATCTGAAACATCTGAGCCATCAAAGGAGCGAACCGGTCAGGAAGAAGCTTCCAGCGATGTGGAATCTGGAAAATCAAAGCCATCAAGCGAACAAACCAGTCAGAAAGCAGCTTCAAACAATGTAGAATCTGGGAAATCAGAACCGTCAAAGGAACAGACTAATCAGGGAGAAGATTCCAACGATGCGGAGTCTGGGAAATCAGAATCGTCAAAGGAACAGACTAATCAGGGAGAAGATTCCGATGATGCGGAGTCTGGGAAA
>CAMUAR010000007.1 GCA_947086895.1 uncultured Lachnospiraceae bacterium
TGTAAAATATTCATCGTCCAATCGAACTGAGATATGTGGTAACAGCATATCTGCCCAGGGAGCTATATGCTCTGCCCTAGGAAGGGTGATGGCACACCCATACCTTGCACTGCGATCTGCCAGAAATGGACGGGTCAGCCGATAAATAGCGGCAGGTAGCAAGAACCCCCTGTCTTTCGGCATGGGGAGTGTCAAAAAGATTCTGCTTCTTTATAAATAATACCACATAATCAATGCGTCCTCATTTGGTTTTGTATAATAATTCTTGCGCACACCTGCGGTTTCAAAACCAAGCTTCTTATATACATGAATTGCCGAAGCATTGCTGACACGAACTTCAAGGGTAAATGCTTTTATCTCCATTTCGCTCCCCTGCTTTAAAAGCTCTGATAACATCATCGTTGCAAGCCCGCGTCCGCGTTCTTCTTCCTTTACTGCAACATTGCATATTTGACCTTCCTCTGCAACTCCCCACAACCCACAGTATGCGAGAATTTTATCATTCTCTTCCACTACTAAATACAGATTTTGTGGTACTTTCATCGAATGTTGAAAGCTCTGTTCGCTCCATGGGTCAGCAAATATTTCTTTTTCTATCGCAGCAACCTGCTCTACATCCATGATACGCATTTTCCGAATCATATTGATCTCCTGACTGCATGTCTCTCAATATTGTAAAAATAATTTTTGCTAATTTAACGTTTACAGACTACAACAATCCCTGAATTTTTGCTTTACTGCTATATTGAGATTATAATTAAAATTTGTGTATTGCAAAAACAATGTTAAAACTATCATTTCTATATCGTTCTGCTGATTTATTTTTCAAGTGCTTCTTTTCTCTCCCTCTCCGCCTGCGAAAGCCGCAGATATACTGGAACATGTTCTTCTGCGGAACAAAATTTACCTTGTTCATAATAAATCTGTGCTAATGCACCCACCGCTCCCGCACGTTGCCGTGCAGTATGTGCTGGCGCTAGGCTGTACGATACTGTAACCATATTTTCTATCTGCTTTTGATAGACTGGAACGCCATCTCCAAGAAAAATCACAGGGCGCTGCAAGTCATTGACACAGCGAACCAATTCATCCACCGCAAACACAGCCTGTTCTCGAAGTGTGATAAAACGATCTCCTTCAAACATATACAACCCCGCGTACACCTGATTTCTCCTCGCATCCATAATCGGACAAATCACTCTGTCCGTGCCAAAACAATTATATGCCAGCGCGTCCACCGTAGGGACTCCAACAATTGGCTTTTGCAGCGCAAATCCCAATCCCTTTGCTGTTGCTGCACCAATCCTCAAACCGGTAAACGATCCCGGACCCTCGGCAACTGCAATCGCATCCAATTCATCCAGCGACTGCTCTGTCATACGCACAATCTCATCGATCATCGGAAGCAATGTCTGCGAATGCGTCTTTTTATAATTTACTGTATATTCTGCGATAAGTACTCCATCCGACAACAGAGCCGCAGATGCGACAAGCCCTGAACTGTCAATTGCCAGAATCTTCATAATTCCTCTCATTCCGCCATATATAACATTTTAGTATTAAAACGCAGAAAACCAGCATTGGATCGTGTTATGTATGGCATTTTAATCAAGATCAAACATTAAAACTTTCCATTATCTTTTTCTTTATAAAAGCAGCTGCTCCGCTGCTCCCAGCAGCTGGATGCGCCGGTAGTCAAACCCCTTTTCCAAATCTTTTTCAATGATAATCCAAGAAACGCTTTCCGGCAAAATATCTTGTATAAGTCTGCCCCATTCAACAAGACACACCCCGTTCCCGTAAAAATAATCTTGGTAGCCAATTTCTTCCATCTCCTCCACATCGCCAATGCGATATACATCAAAATGATAAAAAGGCAATCTGCCTTCCTCATAAATCTGAACGATCGTAAATGTTGGACTGCTGACTGGTTCCGCAATGCCAATTCCCTTTGCAAAACCCTGCGTAAATACTGTTTTTCCTGTTCCAAGATCACCGTCCAGACAAAAAATCATTTCTTTTTTCGCCAGTCTGCCAAGTTTTTCTCCTAAAGAAAAGGTTTCTTTCTCACAATTACTCTCTAATATCATATTTTATCCCCAATTTTTATATTTGACGCTCTTAATACCGAATGACACCGTTTTTTGTCACTCCAACTTACGCCTTCCATTTACATTTGCACAATTTTGGATCCGTGTGAGACTTCACCAACTCCCGAAATACTTCGCAGTCTTTTCCAATCTCATCTTTTGGGAAAATATAAGCTCTTGTTAAAGAAAGATAAACATAAAAATCTGTTTTTGTCTCGACCACTTTTCGCAGTTCGCCCCATGTTACAGCCAGCTGCTCTTCCTCCTGGGACACAGTAATGCCTTCTTGTCCGACAACATAATCAAAAGGTTTTGCAAACATTGGCGTAAGCTTAACTTGCTTTGCTGCTTTGTAATACAAGTATATCGGATTGATTATTGTAAATAATGCCGCTACAATAATAAGCGCAACCTTCGCTGTCGTCGTATCGCCAACTCCCATAATAAGAAGCACCAACGCACCTCCGCTGATTATAAGATTGATTATACCCGCTGCTCCCACATATCCATGATGCATCAAAAAACGATACATCGTCTTTACCTTCATTGTCACACTGAACCGTATTTCGTCCATTGTCCCCTCCAGCCATCTAAAATTTTTATTTTTTATCAATAAAAAAGGACCATCATACTGGCGTTCCACCACAATGACAGTCCCATTATAACAGATTGAAAAAAAATTACAACTGGTCGTCTTTTAACAAATGACTAATTTTTTTATAAACAAGCATTGTAATTGTTCCAACTGCACCGCATTTTATAAAATTAAATGGTGCAACTGCTAATACAGCAAAGCTTGTAAGGCTTGAAATCCACTTATTTTTTTCCGTTCCCATCGCAACCAAACCGGAAATATCCATATGAAACGCCTTCGCGTAAGCAGGAAGCAGTACAAAGGCATTGAGCAGACATCCCGACACAATGCAGACTGCCGTGCCAAGCACAATTCCAACAATTGCATTTTTTTTCGTCTTTTTTGCATAATACAGTATCGAAGCGGGAACAATAAAAGCACATCCAATTAAAAAATTGGCAAATTCACCGACAAATGCGGTGGTCGTGCCGCCAATCAAGATGTTAAGTACAATCTTAACAAACTCAATTGTAACACCTGCAACGGGTCCTAGTGTAAACGCGCCAACTAATACTGGCAACTCGCTTAAATCAATTTTATAGAAGGACGGCAGAAATCCCAATGGCACAGAAAACATATTTAATACAAAGGCGATTGCGGACAGCAGTGCAATCAAAGTCATCCGCCGAACTTTAAGCCTGTCGTCTCGCCTCTGTCTGCCATTTTTCTTCGCAAAATACGATTCCGCGCCAAATGCCACAGCAAGAATTAACGCTACAACAATTACACTCACAGCCAAAAATCCCAGATTATCTTTTGCTGTGAGAAACAGTTCTTTCAGCACCTTTCCCGGCGCTTTAAAAAAATCAACCAGCTTATCCATAAAATCCTCCTTTTTACAGGATTTTTCGGTTTCTTCAAAGCTGTTTCCAATAGAGCTTTTCCTTATTTCTCTACTTTCTGCACCAGCAAATTTCTCGGTACACTTTTCGCACTGTGATACATTTGTATCTTGGTACGTCTTTTGCACCTTTCTTTCCCTCGCACAAAAAAAGCCCCGGAACAGCTCCGAAGCCTGATAACGATAGTTTTGTCACAGCAGTGCGCACTCAAAAAAAGTCTCCTGCCAGACATAACTTCTTCTCTCATCCAGACTATACTGTCGGTTTTGGAATCTCACCAAATCCTGGTTTAAACTGATCTAAACCCTGCGCTTACGCGCTCGCGGACTTTACCGCCGATCGGGAATTTCACCCTGCCCCGAAGAATCACCGTATTTATTTTTTTTGTTATTATAGCACGGTAAAGTACAGAAAGCAAGTTATTTTTAAGATACAAAAATATCTCTAAAATTTTACGCCTAACGATAATGAAGTAGTTCGCACCATAACTAGAAATCGAAGAATTCTTAATCTCTTCTTTCATTGTTAAAGCCTTGCAATTATATAGAAGAGGTAGGACGTAAAAATCCACCATTACATTATCAGCTTTGACCCTGTGCCGCAGCCAACAAGATGATGTCAGACACGCCGGACACAAGCCAATTTACATAACGTGAGCCGAAATTATTTCCGTCCGAGATACCTTCGGACTTTACTTTTATAGACGTTGTACTCTTCCCCAAATGTTTTTGACAAAAACGTTTCTTCTTGCAGTATTTGCAGATGAAGCATTGTCATAGCAAAAGCAGAAAACACCAGCAAAACCCAGTGAAAGGCTATAAGCAACAGACCCACATAAACACAATCAAAGGCTAAAAAGGCAGGATTTCTGCTAATGCTGTAAATCCCGCTGGTAATGATTTCTGTTTTATCATTTTCTGCTATGCCAGCCCGCCAACTGTCTTTCATTGTTATAACTGATATAATAAAAAGAATATCTCCGACAAAGCCAAGAACTACACCAGCAGCAACGAGCGTCTGCGGCAAATATGGCGGAGCAAAAAACAGGCTAAGGACTTCTGCGACAACCACGGAATAAGTGGCTATTTTCATAACCAGCTCAATGTAGAATACTTTTGTTTTCTGCTTGCCTTTTGCTATTTGGTCTGTATGTATGCCTTTTCTTTTTTGCAATACCATCTTGCTAATGTAGACCGCATAAAACACAGCAAGTATCAGCAAACCTATAATTTTCATTATGTTTCCTTTCTTGTGGGAACCGCATTTTTGATAGAATCCGTATATCACACAGAAACAAATTTTTCTACTTGAATTACAGCGACAGCCCTCAGATAAAAGCTGTTATTTTGATGGGCGGTAAAAAAGCAAAAAACCCCGTAGTAAAGAAGATTTACCGTCTTTGCCTTGCGGGAACAGTCCAACCAAGACAGCCCGTATGCTTGCCGAACAGCAAATCCCCACGCCAGAAACACTGGAATACCGCTGAACCGGAGGCACCCGCCGCTATCATACCAGCTGCGAGTGCAAGTGGGAAACTATTCTCCCGAAACAGTATGTCTGTTTTTTAATATAAAAATACACTACTTTTCATCATCTTTTTGCTTCATTTTCCGATCATACTGTACTAACACTTTCTTCATATTGCGCACAACTTCTTCAATTAAAGTCATCTGTGCCATCGTACAGCCCGCCAGCTCCCGATCAATCTCTTCCGTTACCATGCAGTGTGTTCGATCTTGACTTTTCATCTGCCCAAGAAGCAGTACATCCGGTGTTGTATTCAGTGCATCCGCCACATCCACCAAAACCTGAAGGCTGAATTTTGTCTTGCCATTCTCAATATTGCTCATATGTGGAATAGACACATCTATCATCTCCGCCAATTTTTCCTGAGATATTTTTTTCTCTCCACGAATCCTCTTTATTCTTTTCCCTAACTCTGCATAGTCTATTTCTCCCATGAAATCCTCCAGCTAACCATTTCTACTATTTTGTTGAAAATCCAAGGAGCAGTACTTCTGGTGTTATGTTTAACGCATTTACTATATTCAACAAAACTTGAAGGCTGAATTTTGTACTGCCATTCTCAATATCGCTTATACGTGGAATAGACACATCAAGGATCTTGACCAACTTTTCCTGAGATATTTTTCTCCTCACAAAGCCTCTTTATTCTTTTCCCTAACTCTGTATAGTTCACTTTCATGAAATTCCTTCCGTATAGCTGTTTTCATCATTTTATTGGATAAACATCTTTATTTTAATAGTCTCTAGCAAAAGTTTTTCCTTGAAATTTAATGTATATGCAAATAAAAATGCCCCGATCTTATATTGGAACCCAAAACCTCCAAAATCCCTTCTTTATTTCATATGCAAAACATGGTATAATATTTATCGATATTATACCGCGTTGATTTGTGTCCGACGAAGGCGGACAAATACATTGGCGAATCGTGTGCATCTTCCAGAGGAATGCCATGTTTGAAAAACATGGTATAATATCGACAGATATTATACCTGCACCAGTTCGCGCTTGACCGAAGGGAAAGCATCTTCCTTAGCGAACTGTGTGCATCTCACAGAGGATACCATGTCGGAACGATATGGTATAATATCCGCGAAAAGCAAAACGAATCAGCTAGTATTTTAAACTGCAAAAATTGCTTTTTGTTTCTGGCAGTTTAAAATATTGACTTGTGAGCGCACTCCGCCGCGACCGAAAAACCGCAGTGCAGCAAGGTTTTGAGGTTTTGCTTTGAGCGTTTTGGGAAATATGATATAATAGAAAAACGCAAAAAATAACACACAGAAACATCACACAAACACACTGATGGAGGTTCTTATGGGTAAAATAACAGTTATGGATCATCCCCTGATCCAACACAAAATTGGTATTATGAGAATGAAAAGCACTTCGACAAAAGAATTTCGCGATCTTGTTTCCGAGGTTGCAATGCTTATATATTACGAGGCAAGCCGCAACTTAGTTCTCGCTGACAAAGAAATCGAGACGCCGCTAGTGAAGACAACGGTAAAGGAAATTGCAGGCAAAAAACTATGTGTTGTGCCGATTTTACGCGCCGGACTGCATATGGCGGACGGTATTTTAAATCTCACGCCAAATGCAAAAGTTGGTCATATCGGTCTGTACCGTGATGAAAATACCCTTGAACCCGTTGAATATTTTTGTAAACTGCCAAAAGATGCCGCAGAGCGCGAAATCTTTGTGGTTGACCCAATGCTTGCAACTGGCGGCTCTGCAATCGCCGCTATTGATATGTTAAAAAAACGCGATATTACCAAAATACGTTTCCTGTGTCTGATTGCTGCGCCGGAAGGCGTAGAAAAACTAAAAGCAGCACATCCAGATGTTGATCTTTATATTGGCGCAATGGATGAACGGCTGAATGAAAACGGCTATATTTTGCCTGGTCTTGGCGATGCAGGAGACCGTATTTATGGAACGAAATAATAGAATACGGAGACTATTATGATATTATCCTGTAACAATATAACAAAAAGTTTTGGTATTGACACAGTGCTTGACCATATATCCTTTCATATCAATGAGAGGGAAAAAGCCGCAATTGTTGGTATTAACGGCGCAGGTAAATCCACTTTGCTTAAAATTATTATGGGGGAACTCGCTGCTGATGAAGGGGAAGTTATATGGGCAAAAGGGGCTTCCATCGGATATCTGTCGCAGCACCAAAATCTGGATTCTGACAGCACAATTTACAATGAAGTATTATCGGTCAAAGCTGCGCTGATTGAGATGGAAGCAAAAATTCGTGAACTTGAACATTCTATGAAAAATGTAGAAGGGGAAGCGTTAGAACGGACACTTGCCACTTACACAAGATTAAATCACGAGTTTGAACTGCAAAACGGCTATGCTTACACAAGCGAGGTTGTCGGAGTATTAAAAGGACTTGGTTTTTCGGAGGATGAATTTGAAAAAAAAGTAAATACGCTTTCCGGCGGGCAAAAAACCCGCGTTGCACTTGGAAAACTGCTTTTGTCAAATCCAGATATTATCTTGCTTGATGAGCCGACAAACCATCTTGACATGACATCAATCGCCTGGCTGGAAACTTTCCTCACCAATTATAACGGCGCTGTTATCGTCGTCGCGCATGACCGTTATTTTCTCGATAAGATTGTAGGAAAAGTTATTGAACTTTACAATACTCATGCACAGACTTACGAGGGCAATTACTCAGCTTACTCTGAGAAAAAGACCGCTTTGCGCGAAGCACAACTTCATCACTATTTCAACCAGCAAAAAGAAATTAAGCACCAGGAGGAAGTTATCGCAAAATTGCGCTCTTTCAACCGCGAAAAATCAATTCGGCGCGCGGAGAGCCGCGAAAAAATGCTGGAAAAAATGGAGCGCATCGAGAAACCTGTCGAGCTGAAAACAGAGATGAATATTCGCCTTGAACCGCGCACGGTCAGCGGCAACGACGTTTTGTCCGTGCGCGGGCTATCCAAAAGTTTTGGAAGTCATAAATTATTTTCTGACCTTGAATTTGAAATTAAACGCGGAGAACGTGTTGCCATTATTGGAAACAATGGCACTGGCAAGACCACAATCTTAAAATTGATCAATGGTCTTATTCCCGCAGATTCCGGGAAAATTATACCTGGAGCCAAAGTTCATATTGGTTATTATGATCAGGAACACCAAGTACTTCATCCAGAAAAAACAATTTTTGATGAAATACAAGACGAATATCCAACAATGGACAACACCGCGGTGCGCAATGTACTGGCAGCTTTTTTATTTACCGGAGACGATGTATTTAAGAGAGTAAAAGAATTGTCCGGCGGAGAACGGGGACGTGTTTCTCTTGCAAAGCTGATGCTCTCAGAATCAAATTTTCTGATTTTGGACGAGCCTACAAACCATCTTGATATCACATCAAAAGAAATCCTTGAGTCCGCGCTGCTTTCCTACACTGGCACTGTGCTTTATGTCTCGCACGACCGCTATTTTATTAACCGCACAGCGACAAGAATTCTTGATTTGGAACGTGGCGTTTTGTTAAATTATATTGGAAATTATGATTATTACCTTGAAAAAAAGGCAGATATTGAAAAAAAATACTTTGGTTTTTCTCTTTCAGAGGCACCAGCAGCACCAAAAACTTCCGACCGACTAACCAACCACCGGCAGCTCTACAGCGGTTTAAGCAGCAATACAATCAGCCAGGCGGCAAATAACAGCGATACATCGGATTCTTTGCCGAAAACTCCTGTTGCTCCTTCTGGAAAACAGGACTGGCTGCTTCAAAAAGAAGAGCAAGCGCGCGAACGCAAACGGCAAAATGATTTAAAGAAAGTGGAATCAGAAATTGAAAATCTTGAGACGCGCGATGCCGATTTGGATGCAATGCTCTCCGACGAGTCCGTATACTCCAATCCTGCGCGGCTTTTGGAACTTAACACAGAAAAATCAGATATTGCCGCAAGACTGGAACGATTGATGGAACAATGGGAAGAATTGTCCAGCCAATAACACAAAAAAATAACCCCAGATAGGCTAAAATAAAAACCTGTCTGGGGTTATAAACTTTCATAGCTTATTTACAGAAACAGTTATCAGCTATAATCCGCATCGATTTAGATTGTCGATCGTCTGTATAATATGCTCATGCGCAAGTTTTTCTGCAAGAACGCCATCTTTTGTGCGAATCGCCTCAAGAATTGCTTTGTGTTCCGTATTGGAATGCTTGGCACGTGCTTCCTGCGCCAGTGAAATCCGACGCACCCGCTCTACATAATGATGAAAATCACGAAGTATATGTTCCAACATCTTGCTTTCGCATACTTCATAAATTGTTTCATGAAATTTATTATCCAGCTCGACTACCTGTTCCCAGTGTCCTTTTTCTGTGTGAAATTCGGACAGATAAATAATTTCTTCCAGCTGTTCCAGTTTTTCCTTGGTAATATGCTCACATGCCCAACGTGCGCATAATCCTTCCAAGTACGATCGAATATGGTAAATATCATGAATATCCTTTTCTGAAATCCCAGTAACATAAGCCCCTTTATTTGGAACAATAGCTACCAATCCTTCCAGTTCCAGCTGCCGAATCGCTTCGCGCACTGGAGTCCGGCTGACGCCAAGCCTGCTTCCAATGGTAATCTCCCGCAATTCCTCGCCTTTTTCATACTTCCCAAAAAGAATGTCCTCTCTTAATTGATTAAACACTCTTCCCCGCAAAGAATATTGATCTGCTGCTCCATTTTGAAAGGACTTTCTTTCACTGACAATTTCATTCTCTGTAAGTTTTGATTTCTCCTTGTCCATATTCATTCCCATTTTTATACCCAATCACACTATTTATTCAACATATAATATTTTTATACAAAATAATTTCAGCTCTTCTGCTTGATTGTTTCCATCAAATAATCTGCAAATTCTTCATTTGTTGCACCATCTTTGTGGCCTGTCATCACAAGTTTTTTCTCGGTGATTGTACAAATATCCAATGCTTTATACAGGGCATCTGCCTGCTTCTGGTATCCAATGTGAGACAAAAGCATTGCCGCTGCACGGATCACGCTGCATGGGTCGGCATATTTTGCTCTTCCCTCCATCACCATACGCGGAGCAGAACCATGGATTGCCTCAAACATCGCGTAGCGTTTGCCGATATTCGCGCTTCCTGCTGTGCCAACGCCACCCTGAAACTCTGCTGCTTCATCTGTGATAATATCACCGTAAAGATTTGGCAGAACGACAACCTGAAATTCACGGCGTCTTGTTTCATCGATCAGTTTTGCTGTCATAATATCAATATACCAGTCATCCGCTGTAATTTCTGGATATTCTTTTGCAATCTCACGGAAGGTATCAAGAAATTTTCCATCTGTTGTCTTAATAATATTTGCCTTTGTAACCGCAGTCACTCTTGTTTTCTTATTTGCTTTTGCATATTCAAACGCCGCGCGGATAATGCGCTCTGTCCCTTGGCTTGTCACAACCGTAAAGTCAACTGCCAAATCATCGGTCACATGCACACCGCGGCTTCCCACCGCATAAGCTCCCTCCGTATTTTCACGGTAGAACGTCCAGTCAATGCCCTGTTCTGGAATTCTGACCGGACGCACATTTGCAAATAAGTCAAGAGCCTTTCGCATCGCAACATTCGCGCTCTCCACATTCGGCCATGGATCGCCTTTGCGCGGTGTTGTTGTCGGTCCCTTTAAAATTACGTGACAAGCTTTCAGCTCTTTTAGCGTATCGTCTGGAATTGCCTTTCCAAGCTCTGCACGGCGCTCGATTGTAAGCCCGTCAATCACCCGAAACTCAACCTTGCCCTTTTTTACTTCATCTGCAAGCAAAAATTCCAACACTCTGTGCGCCTGTCCTGTAATTGCTGGACCAATGCCATCTCCGCCGCAGATTCCAATAATAATTTTATCCAGCGCCTGATAATCGAGAAAATCCCCCTGCTTCTTCATTTCTTCCACGCGCTCCGACTGCTCAATCAGAAGCTGTCCAAATTTTTCCTTCGCTGCTTCCAGCTGTTCTGCTGTAATACTCATATATCCTCTCATTCTGCCGCCAACGGGCGGTCTTATTATAATCTAATCTACATTAACCGCAGGCAGATTCACACCATACTTCGCCTTGTTTTGTTCAATAATCTCCACCAATTCAGCATCTGTCATCACAGTAATACGACCTTCCTCATACTCCTGATCTACAATTTCTTTAATATGTCCAACCAGCGGATGTGATTTATCCACCACCGCGTCGCCCTTTAAATGATAGAAACTATTGATCCAATGAGCGATCCCTGCAAGTCCTGACGTGTTGGATACCGAGACAAGTACCGGACGATTTAAAAACTTTTCTGTATCAAATATATTGTAAATTTCCTCATTTTTCAAAAGCCCGTCCGCGTGAATTCCCGCACGGGTCACATTGAAATTTTTCCCGACAAACGGCGTGCGGTGCGGAATCTTATAGCCAATTTCTTTCTGATAATAGTCCGCCAGTTCTGTAATTACAGTGGTTTCCATCCCGTCAAGAGTTCCTTTTAGCTGCGCATACTCGAACACCATCGCCTCCAGCGGAGTATTTCCAGTGCGCTCTCCGATCCCAAACAGAGAACAGTTTACGCCGCATGCACCGTACAGCCATGCTGTCGTCGAATTTGTAACCGCCTTGTAAAAATCATTGTGACCGTGCCATTCCAAAAGCTCCTCCGGCACACCTGCATGTGTGTTTAGACCATAGATAATCCCCTGCACAGAACGCGGGATAACAGCACCGGAAAAATTGACGCCATACCCCATTGTATCACATGCGCGGATCTTAACTGGTATGCCGTACTCTGCGCCAAGCTTCATCAATTCAAGACAAAATGGAATAACAAATCCGTAGATATCAGAACGTGTAATATCTTCCAGATGGCAGCGCGGCGCGACGCCAGTTTCCAGACATTCGCGCACAATACTTAGATAGTGAGCCATCGCCTGCCCTCTTGTCATCTTCATCTTATAAAAAATATGATAGTCCGAACAGCTTACCAGAATACCAGTCTCTTTCATCCCAATATCTTTAACCAGCTGAAAGTCCTGCTTGCTCGCCCGAATCCATGAAGTTACCTCTGGAAACTGATAGCCACGTTCCATACATTTATACACCGCATCGCGATCCTTTTTGCTGTAGAGAAAGAACTCGCTCTGGCGGATAATCCCATTTGGTCCGCCTAATCGGTGAAGATAATCATAAATTGTTACAATCTGTTCGGTTGTATATGGTGCGCGTGACTGCTGCCCATCGCGGAACGTCGTATCTGTAATCCATATTTCCTCCGGCATATTATGCGGCACAATCCTGTCATTAAAAGCGATCTTCGGCACCTCATCATAAGGA
Source organism: uncultured Lachnospiraceae bacterium (assembly GCA_947086895.1). Classification (GTDB taxonomy): domain Bacteria; phylum Bacillota; class Clostridia; order Lachnospirales; family Lachnospiraceae; genus RGIG4057. The sequence goes on from CAMUAR010000007.1 coordinate 12,466, forward strand.
AAAAGGTTGCGGAATACGTTCGGATTCTTTACATCAACAAGCTCATAAATATGCTCTTCAAGTGAAAGCAGGTTATTGTGTCGATTTAAATATACTTTCCTGTTCTGCATGACTATACCCTTTCCTGCGTACCGCAGGTACGCTCAATAAAAATTGTTTCGTCCTATTGTATACAATGATACGAGTATTGTCAACTATTTTTCCCTTTCCTCTCACAGGTCAACTGCCTGCCGCCATAGAATTGAGCAGCTTTTGTCTGGTATAAACAGGTATGCTGCCGCATAAATTATTTCAGATTCTTACATAATATATTGGAGATAATAGTGAATTGGATTTTCTCTTTCCTTAACAATTATGGTATGCCTGCTATGCTGTTTCTGATTTTGTTAGAATATGCCTGTTTTCCGATCTCTTCCGAAATTGTTCTCCCCTTCTGCGGCGCACTTGCCGCAAGCCAGCATACACCGTACCCTCTGCTTGTTCTCTTAAGCGCGGCGGCTGGTCTGGCTGGCACAAGTATCTGCTATATTATCGGACGCATCGGCGGAAAACCGCTTTTGGATCGGATTACAAAACGTTTTCCAAAAACTCAGCGCGGTCTTGATGTGTCGATGAACTATTTTGAACGGCGCGGTGCGGCACTTGTTCTGTTCGGCAGATTTATCCCGCTGTGCCGCACCTACCTAGGATTTGTCGCAGGAGCGCTAAATCTGCCGCTCCCAACCTATCTATCCTGTTCATTTGTCGGCATCTTTTTTTGGAATGCACTGTTATGCGGATTGGGTTATCTTCTTGGAAGCAACTGGCCAGTCGTCGCAAGCTGGTACACCCGCTATAAAAATATTATAATTCCCGCTCTGTTAATTATCGTTCTTCTCGGTTTATATCTGCGCAACCTTTCTACAAAAGAAACACATTGACAATAAAAGAAAGTATTCCAAAGACAATCCAAACAATTACAATCACGGTTACAACTTTGGATACTGTTGAAGAACCTTTTATATTTGTCCCTTTTTTTACAGATTCTGCAACTGCTTCGCTCGCTGACATCGCCTTTGCGCGAGGCTGTGTCCGCGGCGCAGCAGTCTGGACTTTTTGATTGATCTGGCTGGATGGATTTTGCTCTTTCTGACCTGCTGCATCAGCACTGTTTCTATCTTGTGCCAAATTGGTATAATCACTGTTTTTTTCTGATTGTTCCACAAATTCCGTAGTATAATTTTTATCTTTATTTTCTGTTGAAAAACGAGCGTTAAGATCATCGGAAACCTCAACATAAATTGGTTTCTTAACTTTTGAACCGCAAAAATTGCATCGTCCTTTTTCTATCATCTCATGATCACAATATGGACATAACATTTTCTTCATAAATTTTAACAAGCGCAAAACTGACCGCCTACGGCTGTCAAAAAGCGCCGTTCTCCTTTTTTCAGCAAAATTAGATTCCTGTAAATAACTTATTGAAAAAACTTTTATATTAAGGCGCGTCTGAAAAGCCCTATCTTATAAATCTGCAAAAGCAAAAAAATATGAATCCCGCTTTATTTTTCAGACGCTCCCAAAATTATCTTGCTGCATTGATATCTTCAATCATATCAATAACTGCCTGTCTGGATGCATCGGCAAAATATTTTTGACCAAATTCAGCATACTTTTCATCTTTATAAGCAGCAATAATACCTCTGGAAGAATTCACAATCGCACCGAGACCATCTTTGTTAAAATAGCAGGCAAGGTCAGAGGCCTTTCCGCCCTGCGCGCCATAGCCCGGCACAAGAATATAAGCTTTCGGCATCCTGCGGCGCAGCACTTTGCCCATCTCTGGATATGTGGCGCCAACCACCGCGCCGACTGCGCTGTATCCGCTCTCCCCAATACAATCCTCACCCCAGAAATTAACCTTATCCGCAACCATCTCATACAGCGGTCTGCCGTCAATCAGCTGATCCTGAAATTCTCCGCTTGATGGATTTGATGTTTTTACAAGAACAAAGATTCCTTTTTGCTGTTCGCGGCAAACATCGACAAACGGCTTTACGCCGTCTGTGCCAAGATACGGATTTACCGTTACAAAATCTTCCTTAAAACCGCGCAATGTGATATTTCCAATTTTTACACCGCCAATATGCGCTGCCGCATAAGCAGCCGAAGTTGAGCCAATATCCCCCCGCTTCACATCCCCGATCACCACAAGTCCTTTTGACTTACAGTATTCTACGGTTCGCGCAAACGCGGCAATTCCCGGAACACCAAATTGCTCGTACATTGCAACCTGCGGTTTTACTGCTGGTACCAAATCAAAAACTGCATCAATAATCGCTTTATTAAACTGCCATACTACCTTTGCTGCCGCCTCAAGCGTTTGTCCGTACTCTTCTATTGCCTGCTGCAAAAGATGCTCCGGCAGATAACTGAGCATTGGGTCCAGCCCAACGACAACCGGCGCATTTTTTTCCTGAATTTTTTTCACCAATTCATCAATCATACAAATTCCTCATTTCTGCAATATAAAACAGTTTTTTTACACTTCGTGAACAATTTCTCCATTTACCATTGTTACAAGAATTTTTCCGCAAACTTTTTTTCCGTGGAACGGCGAGTTTTTTCCTTTTGAAACAAATTTTTCTGCATCGATACAATATTTTGCTTCTGGGTCGGCAATCACAAGATCTGCAATATGCCCCTCTGAAATATCTCCCTTATCAATTCCCAAAATGCGCGCTGGATTCCAGCTCATTTTCTCCACAAGCTGCATTGGCGTTAAATACCCTTTTTTTACAAGTTCTGTAAAGGAGATGGCAAACGCCGTTTCTGACCCGACAATACCAAATGGCGCATCCTTAATCGAGCGTGCTTTTTCCACGGCGGAATGCGGCGCATGGTCTGTTGCGATCACCTCCATTGTACCATCCGCAAGCCCTGCAATCAGCGCATCTACATCCGTGCGCGAACGAAGCGGCGGATTCATTTTATAATTTGCATTATCCCCTGGAATATCTTCCTCCGACAATGCGAAATGATGAGGACACACCTCCGCAGAAAGCTGCACTCCAATTTTTTTGCCAAAGCGCACAAGCTCAACAGAATCTGCGGTTGAGCAGTGGCAAAGGTGAAGCTTCGCTCCTGTCTCCTTTGCAAGCAGGATATCGCGCGCCGCAATAACATCCTCGACGGAATTTGTAATCCCTGGCATTTTAAGCTCATCCGCCTTTTTTCCTGCGTTTAACACCCCTCCGGCAAGCAGTCCGCGATCTTCGCAATGCGCAAGTACAACAAGCCCTTTTTTTGCTGCTTGTCTCATTCCTTCTTTGTAGACAAGCGGATCCATCACAGACTTTCCATCCTCGCTAAGCGCAAGCGCGCCCGCCTCTGCCATTCCCCAAATATCTGAGAGCGTTTTTCCTTCCTGTCCAACAGTAACCGCTCCTACTGGCACAATGTTGATCAGAGAAACTTTTTCTGCTTTTAAATTTAAATATTCAACCATAGCGCGGCTGTCGATCACAGGTTTTGTGTTCGGCATTGCACATATTGTAGTAAAACCTCCCGCCGCTGCCGCCATCGCGCCGCTTTCAATGGTTTCCTTATACTCAAATCCTGGTTCTCTCAAGTGCTCATGCAAATCGATAAACCCTGGCATAACATACTTGCCGGATGCATCAATAACACGGTGTGCCTGCGCTGTGATTTGCGGCGCAATCTCTTTTACTATTTCATCAACAATAAGCACATCATTTACCCCGCACAGCCCTGTTGCTGGGTTCAGCACAAGCCCTCCTTTTATCAATGTAATCATATTCCCTCACATTCTGCTAGATCTCAAACACCCTTGCGATGTCCTCATACAGCTTTGAATTTGTAATATACTGCTCAAATTCTTCTTTTCCCACAAACCGGTAATCATTCAGCTCCTCGGATAAAAATACTTCATCCGTCAATGTCATGCACTCATAGCTAATGCCAATGTGATGCACATCTCCAACCAAGTAAGACCATGTATAGATAATATGATCAACCATTGTTTCAAGCCCTGTCTGTTCCCGAATCAACCGCACTACCGCCTTATCAGGAGATTCTCCAAACTCAATTTTCCCGTCAACAAATCCCCATTGATATGGATCTTCAATTCGGTCGTCATACCATCTCTGGACAATCAAATATCGCTCTTCAAATTTAACAATCCCTTTTACAACAACCTGATACTTTTCCATATTCCCTCACCTTCTGCCGTAAAACGGCTCTGAAATCAAGTAAAAATGGCTTTTCAGTTACCTTTTTATCATCATGTAGGATAGATTACATCCGTTAAAAACAGCCCTTTTGCTTCCAGGCGTTCCCCTGCCTGCGCACGATCTTTGCTCTCGATCACCTGCCGCACCAGTTCCGGCTTTATCTCGCCTTTTCCTGCTGCCAACACGGTACCCGCCATAATTCTTGCCATATAAGGCCAGAAATCGTCCGCTGTTATACGAAATAAAACTTCTTTTGTATCACCGTACACATCAAACTCTTTCACGGTGCGCACGGTAGATTTTTTCATCCGCTTATTCTCGGAAAATGCTGCAAAATCATGTTCCCCCAAAACATGCGCCGCAGCCTCACGCATCCATTTAATCTCCGGGCGCTTAAAACAGTAATAATTGTATTTGCGCTCAAACACGGACGGAACTTCCCCGATCGAAATATGATATTCGTAAGTAAATCCTTTTGCAAGATAGGCAGCATGAAACCGCTCAGGCACTTCCACGGACTCCAACACCGCAATATCGCGCGGAAGAAAACGATTGAGATACCGTTTTATCTCAAGACAGGACATCAATGTATTTGTGTGAAAATTTGCAACTTGCCCGCTCGCATGTACCCCTGCCTCTGTACGGGCAGCACCAATCACCTCAATTTTTTCTTCGTCCATCCTGGTAAGAACTTCCTCAATCTTTTCTTTCACAGTGGTGCTTTTTTCTCCTGCTGATTTCTGCCAGCCTTCATAGCGCGAACCATCGTATTCTATCAACAACTTAATGTTTCTCATTTTTCCTTCCATTCCGAAGCGTTTTACGCTGTGGAACACGCGATTTATAAAATTTGTGACGCTTCGGCACAAATTCTAACGGAACTTGTTTTGTTTGTTAAAGCCATTGCTTTTCAGAACACTGCACTGTGAATTTTATCCATTCTAAGTGCATCATAATATAACACTTTTTTGCAAACTGCTTTCTCCCAAAAAACAACGCCGGACTATACTGAAAATTAGCCCATTGTCACAACTACTTTATGCTCCGCCTTATCGCCAAATACAGGAATTATATTGCCCTGTATTTTTACGCCGTCAGCGACAATCTCCTTCACTCCTCTCGATACATGATCTGGATTTACAACACTGATTTTCATTGTGTCGCCGCGGAACTGACGCACCACCTCAAAACCATCCCATGATTTCGGAATGCATGGGTCGATCGCCAGACCGTCATACTCTGGCTTTATACCGAGAATATACTGCGATATCGCGATAAAATTCCAGGAAGCCGTTCCGGTCAGCCATGAATTTTTCGCTTCCCCAAAGCGTTTTGCATCTTTGCCTGCAACCATCTGTGCATACACATAAGGTTCCAGCCGATGAATCTCCGAATACTCCTCCGTGTAGGCTGGCGCAATTCTTGTATAATAGTCAAACGCCTTGTCTCCTCTTCCCATAAAAGCCTCCGCACAGATAATCCATGCATTGTTATGGCAGAATATTCCGGCATTTTCCTTGTAGCCTGCCGGGTAGGTAGAAATTTCGCCGTACTCGACGTAGTACTTTGTAAAGGCTGGATTGTTTAATACAAGACCATATTTTGTGCCAAGTCTTTCTTCCACGGCATCCAATGCCGCAATTGCCTTTCCGTCCTTGACACCGCATTTGCCAAGAATACAAAAACCTTGCGATTCAATAAAGATCTTTGCTTCCTCACATTCCTTACTTCCAACTTTTCTTCCAAAATCATCATAAGCGCGCAGAAACCATTCTCCATCATAAGCAGTCTCCATAATTGCTTCGCGCATTTTTTCCACTTCAGTATAAGCGCGCGCGGACTCTTTGGTATCGCCGATCTTCTCCATTAAAATGGCGTACTCCTCGCCGATATAGGCGAACATTCCCGCGATCATCACTGATTCCGCCACCTTGCCGTCCTTGCTTGTCACAGTCTGAAACGATTCTCCCGGTTCCGTTGAAAAACAATTTAAATTCAGACAATCGTTCCAGTCAGCACGACCGATCAAAGGCAGATTATGCGGTCCCAAATTGTTTATTACATGGTCAAACGACCGCTTTAAATGGTCGGTAAGCGGCGCCGCAAGTTCTTCTTTATTGTCATAAGGCACCATAACATTAAGAATGTCGTAATCGCCGGTTTCTTTAATATAGGAAACTACTGCAAGAATCATCCAGAGCGGATCGTCGTTAAAATTGCCGCCAATTTCATCGTTTCCCTTTTTGGTCAGCGGCTGGTATTGATGATATGCTCCTCCATCCAGCAGCTGCGTTGACGCCAAATCAATAATCCTCTCCCTTGCGCGGTCTGGAATCTGATGCACAAAACCGAGCAGGTCCTGATTGGAATCACGGAATCCCATACCGCGCCCAATCCCGGATTCAAAATAGGACGCACTGCGCGACAAGTTAAATGTAACCATGCACTGATACTGATTCCAGATATTAACCATGCGGTTCGTTTTTTCTTCCGGTGTTTTTGCTGTATATTTTGACAGCAGCTTATCCCAGTATTCTTTTAATTCGGAAAATGCCGCATCCACCGCCTCGCCGGTGGCAAAACGGGCAATCATCTGCTCTGCTTTTTTCTTGTTGATAATATTTGTTCCGTTCGGCGCGCCTGTGGACTGCAAAAGCCCGGTATCATCTGGAGTTCCAACTTGCCACTCCCACTTTTCCGCCAAAGAGTTTTCCACATAGCCCAAAAGAAATACCATCTCACGCGACTCTCCTGGGGACAGTTCAAGCTCTACACAATGTGAAGCAATCGGAGACCATCCGTTCGCCACAGAATTTTTAGAATTTCCTTCTGCGACTGCCTTTGGATTTTCAAAACTGCCATAAGTGCCAAGAAAACTCTCGCGGTCCGAGTCAAAACCGGAGATTGGCACATTGACAGAATAGAACGCATAATGATCGCGGCGCTCCTTGTACTCTGTTTTATGATAGATTACCGAACCTTTTATTTCCACTTCTCCGGTATTTAAATTCCGCTGAAAATTTGTGCTGTCGTCCTGCGCGTTCCAAAGGCACCATTCGATAAAAGAAAACAGCTTTAACTTTTTACTTTCTGTCCCTGTATTACGCACAACAACCTTATGTACTTCACCATTGCAATTCAATGGCACAAAAAACGTTGCCTGGACTTCCACGCCGTTTCTGCTTCCAGTAATTTTTGTGTACCCCATTCCATGACGGCACTCATAAGAATCAAGTTTCTTTTTTGCAGGCGCGTACTCTGGAGACCAGAAATCCCCACTATCATACAAATAAAAATAACGCCCGCCTCCTAGATCCAACGGCACATTATTATAGCGAAATCTTGTAATGCGACGCAATTTTGCATCTTTGTAGAAACAATATCCACCCGCTGTATTTGAAATCAGCGAAAAAAATTCTTGTGATCCAAGATAATTAATCCACGGGTATGGTGTCTCTGGTGTAGTTATTACATATTCTTTGTTGACATCATCAAAATACCCAAACTTCATACGTTCCTCACATTCTGCCGCTTTACAGCGGCTTTATAAATACTATATCTCTTTTTTCATCATTCACGTATAGTTTAACATACTGGATGAAAAAACGCTACTGCATGTTTTATCAAAATTTAGTAATTTGTTTTTTTGCGGAACGGCTTTTCTTTATATTCTTTGTTTTGCGTAGAAAAAGCCACACACTGTATTTGCGTGCGGCTTTTTCTACGTATTATTTCATCTTTATTGCAGCTCTTACGGCACTGCGTCCACGCCGACCACGATAACACCGAGCACTTTCTTTTTCCAAGCTTTCAGTACTTCTAATTCTTTCTCAATCTTTGAGTATGTGCTCTCTTCCTGCTTTTCAACAAGAATTACATAATCGGATGCTGTCACTTTTGATACGGCGGACGGATCAATCAAAATATTTGGAACGCTCTTTGCAGAATAATCACTCTCCCATTTCATATTCTGCAGCATAGCATCAAGCTCTCCCACCGTAATATTTCCGGTAAAAGCAAGTTTGCATGGCTCCTTGTCTTCCTTTATGCTGTCCAGCTCCGCTTTCACTGTGCAGGCAGCAACTTTTGCAAGCTGTTCATAATCGCTCTCTTTTGTCTGCAAACCTCCCCAGTGTGCGAACAGACGGTCAAAACCAACCCATACACGTTTTTTGTGTACCTTTGGAAGTTCCGCAATCACACGCAGCCCAAAACGGTTCTTTAATTCCTTTGCATCCTGCAATTTATCCGACATAATATAGCGGAATGCGATAAATACCGCCGCAAGCACCGCGCCGATAATAAATCCAAAAATCATCATTTTAATTGAGTTTTTAATGATTCTTCCTATAGTAAAACTCTTCTGCGGTTCTGGCGTTTCCTTCCATTCAATATAATCCTCATTCTTCTCCTGAAGGTTAATTCCAAGATCCAATACATATTGCTGGTTTGCCTTCTGCAGCTCATCCAAATCAAGGTTTACATTTTCATAAACGGACTGGTTGATTGTTTCCAGACGATGTTCTCCGATGGATGTTACAATCTCATCTTTCTTTGTCTGAATGCCCTCAATTGCATAATTCAAAATCTCCCGGCAGGACGCTTCATCTACATGACGCACACTCATTGTAATCATATAAGTATCATAATCTGCAGAAATTGAAAGAATCTCTCTCAAATACCGCAGTTCAATTTTTGTTGCCAAATGGTCAAGAATATACTGATACATATCGCCGTTGACCATGTAAGTTACATAAGATCTTAAAATACGATTTGACAAGTCAATGTTCTGATAAGTAAGTTCCGGGTTAATCTGGTAATCCGTCGATACATACAGCTGCAAAGATGCATTGAACTCGCGGAACGGGTTAATTTTCATTAAAATAGAATTCTCATTATATTCCTGCTGTTCTGCGCGCGTATCTTCAAGGTTTGCAATCTCCCGCTGCAGCGTTTCCCCCTGCGCCTCAAAAGCTGCCAGTTCTCTTTCAAAGTTCTGTTCCTCTTCTGTAATATACTCTGGATCTGCAATCTTGATCCTTTTGATTGCAAAGTTTCCCAAACCGACCAAAACTCCAATAACCAAAGCGATAACAAAGACTTTTCTCCAATCCCGAAACACCCGGTAAAGCATTTTTCCAATGCTGATCTCCTGTTCATAATTCTGCTCGTTCATCCCTCTTATCCTCTTCCTTTCTTGCTGCGCTTGCGATTTTTTCCTGTCTCCGGCTGCTGAATCACATAAGTCGGCACAATCTCCTGCACCTTTTTTCGAATGTCCTTTCCCTCCGGTTCCGATAAAGCTTCCTGATAAAGCTCATCCAGCTGTTTTAAGAAACGCTCTTCGTTCATCTCAATCGGCTTGCCGATATGAATCAATTTATTTTCCGTGTCCTGCATTCCCTCCTCTTTCATCAAAAGCTCTTCGTAGAGTTTTTCTCCCGGACGCAGACCGGTAAATTCTATCATAATGTCCTCATTCGGCACATAGCCAGACAGCCGGATCAAATTTTTGGCCAAATCCAGTATTTTCACCGGCGCTCCCATATCAAGCACAAAGATTTCCCCTCCCTTTGCGTAAGCACCCGCCTGCAGCACCAAAGAAACTGCTTCTGGAATTGTCATAAAATATCGGATGATATCCGGGTGGGTTACCGTCACGGGTCCTCCTTCCAGAATCTGCTTTTTAAACAGCGGTATCACGCTGCCGTTGCTCCCAAGCACATTGCCAAAACGCACCGCGACAAACTCTGTTTTTGACTTGCGGTTCCATGTCTGAATAATCATCTCACAGATTCGTTTTGTGGCGCCCATAATATTCGTCGGATTGACCGCCTTGTCCGTCGATATCATAACAAACCGCTTAACTCCGTAACGGTCGGCGGCCTGCACAGTTTTTAATGTCCCGAACACATTGTTTTTTACCGCCTCGTTCGGGCTTGTCTCCATCAATGGCACATGCTTGTGTGCAGCAGCGTGGTAGACAATATCCGGGCGATATTTGTCAAAAATATCATTCATGCGTTTTGTGTTTCGCACAGAAGCAATCAGCACGACAAGATTTAAGTCAGGATGCTTGCGCGTCAATTCCTGCTGTATCTCATAGGCGTTGTTCTCATAGATATCTACAAGCAAAAGCTGTTTTGGATTCCGCTCTGCAATCTGACGGCAAAGTTCACTTCCGATCGACCCTCCTCCTCCGGTTACAAGAACCACCTTATCGGTGACATAACTCATAATTGATTCCAGATTCACCTGAATCGGGTCTCTTCCAAGCAGATCTTCAACCTCAACATTGCGCAGCTTACTTACACTGACATCCCCGTTCATCAGCTGGTACATTCCCGGCACAATCTTTAAATCGCATTCCGTTTCTTTACAGATTTCAAGAATCTCACTGACAGGCTTTCTTGAAACTGACGGCATCGCAATATCGATCTCCGTAATTCCAAAACGCTCCACATTTTCTTTAATGGAATACCGGTTGCCAACCACCTTGACTCCCTGGATAAACATCCCCTGTTTTTCCGGGGCATCGTCAATCACACATTTCACGGTTTTATGTAGGTGCTGACTTGAGATCATCTCGCGGATAATTACATTTCCCGCCTCCCCCGCACCGACTACCATAACATTGTGTCCGGTTGCTTTCACCCGCCTGCGCCGTCGTTCCATGCGCAGTGCGCGATAACCAAATCTTGTCAGCGTCGTCAGTCCAACCAGAAATATACCGTAAAACAAATAGCTGCTGCGCGGCAATCCCAGGTCTAAAAACTGTGTTCCTGCCACCTGAAGCACAGACGCAGCAACACAGCCAACCACTACATTTTCAAGTTCTGTCAGCCCTGCAAACATCCATAAACTATGATAAAGCCGGAAACAGTAGAATAATATGACTGTACATATAATGTTGATTGGCAGATAGGACCAAAAGTGATTTAAATACTGAACTTCCGCTTTTGCAATTGAAAAATCAAACCGTGCAATCACTGCCAGAAAACCTGCCGTCACTACACAGCAAATATCAAGTGCGACAAAAAACAACCGTCTGGCGACAAGCTGTTTATCGTATCTTTTCATAAAATTAACCAGCTATGGAAATCCAAATAGCTTCTCCTTTCTAAAATACTTATTTTTATCGTTAAAATTTGTTGTTTATACAATACTTTTCCATGAAAAAAACGTGAAATACAAATGATCAAAAGCGCTCTTAAGTACTTCCAGTCCTTATTTACGTACCTGCTAATCATAGCACAAAGAAAACCATTTCGCAACATTTACTTTTTTTCAACATCAAGATTTTACAAAAAAAGTCATTTGCCTGCAAGGAAAAGCCATTCCCGGACGCGCTCTAGAAATGGCTTGATACAAAAAATAATATCAAGCCATTTCCAAAGATTACATTTTCATTTTTGATTTAAATACAAGCGACGCAATATATCCTATTACCAAAGCTCCTGAAATACCTACTGCCGTCTCCGACAGTCCTCCTTTGAAAAGCCCTAAAAAACCATCTGTATCCACAGCTTTTTTTACTCCTTGAAATAACATATTGCCAAATCCAGAAAGCGGAACGGTCGCTCCTGCCCCTGCCCATTCCGCAAATGGCTTATAGATGCCGAGCGCGCTTAAAATACTTCCAAGACATAGTAAAATTACCATAATCCTTCCCGGCAAAAGCTTTGTCACATCCATCAGCACCTGAACAAGCGCACAGATCGCGCCGCCCACCAAAAACGCTATCAAATAATCCATTGCTCTCCCCTCCAATTTTATTACTGTCCTGCTCCACAATACTCAAATGCGATGGCGTGCGCAATTCCAGGCACACTGTTGCCCTCGTTAAAACTGACTGTGGAAAGCAACGCGCCCGTTGGCACAAACAACACTTTCTTCCATGTTCCCTGCGCGATCTGACGCAGAATATACCCTGTCAGAGTAATCGCAGAACAGCCGCACCCGCTGCCTCCTGAGTCTGTTCCCTGTTTTGGATCAAAAATTTCAATCCCGCAGTCCATATAATTTTTTTCGATATCATAACCTTTTTCTCTCAACATCGCAACGAGAATCTCTCGTCCAACAACACCCAAATCACCGGTGATAATACGGTCAAATTCCTCCGGGGATGCTTTAAAATCCTCCATATAGCGGTATATTGTATCGCATGCCGCCGGAGCCATACACGCCCCCATATTCATGGAATCTTTCACACCGTAATCCACCACACGCCCCATCGTGGCAGAAGTTACCCGAATTGGATAGTTGGTCTGTCTGGATGACAAAACTACCGCTCCGCTGCCGGTCACGGTCCAAGTCGCTGCCATCGGACGCTGATTGCCGTAGGCTAACGGAAAACGAAACTGTTTTTCCGCGCCCGCAAAATGGCTTGAAGTCATGGCAATCATATTTCCGCCAAAACCGCCATCGACAAACACGGACGCAGCGAGCAGCGATTCTCCCATCGTAGAACATGCCCCGTACAATCCAAGCAGCGGAATATCCATCTTTTCAATGCCAAATGTTGTCGCAATCAGCTGTCCAAGCAGATCGCCGCCCGCGATAAAACGAATGTCTGTTTTTTCCAGTCCCGCATCTGCAATCGCACGATCCACTGCCATGCGCTGTAAATTGCTCTCCGCTTCCTCCCAAGTTGCCCCGCCGAACATGGCATCTTCCTGAACAATATCGAAATATTTGCCAAGAGGTCCTTCTCCCTCCAATTTGCCAGCGACGCTTCCCAGCCCTCTAACATAAACCCCATTTCCAAAATACAGGCTCTGTTTGCCTGGGCATTTGGATTTTTGTTCCTTCATTTTTTTCCTCTCATTCTGCCGCTCAAACGGCATTCCAATCTGCAAAATTTTTTGGCGCAAAACGTCATAAATTTCGAGATTGAAAATTTCAATTTTCTATATCAGCCTTCTATACTTCCTAGTTTTTATATAAACTCTGTCGTCTGCAAAGTCTGCTTTACAAAACATCGCTGTTTTATGGCATTGTCTTGACGGCAGCAGACAAGTCCAAATTTTAAATTTTTAGAGATCAGGACTTTTCTGATAAGGTTAAAATACCCATAATATAAGGAATCTATGCGCCGAAGGATACCTTTCACTTTTCTTTCCTTACGAAAAGCCACTGTACAAATTTTCCAAATTCTGATATAATGTCCAAAGTTGCGATACATGCTTTGATTTTATATAAAATACACAATAAATTTATCAGCCGCACAAAAACAACTGTTTTTCTCACTTTAATTTTCTGACTCTGCAAAATATATACATTTATTATTACTTTCAGGGGGATTGCTATGCTTTATTCTTTGATAAAACTAATCAATTCATTTTCAAAAAAATTGAGGGATGATTATATTAGTGCATTTTCGGCACAGGCGGCATTCTTCCTTATTATATCCTTTTTTCCGTTTGCCATGTTTTTATTGACGCTGCTCAACTACCTGCCGTTTTCCATACATGAAATGATTGCTACAATCAATGATGTATTTCCAGAACCGATCAACAGTTATGTTGCAGATCTTCTCTCCGAACTGCTGGAAAAATCATCCGGCACTGTTTTGTCCCTCACAGCGATCGCTGCACTCTGGTCGTCGTCAAAAGGTTTTTATTCGGTTGTGCGCGGGCTGAATTCCATCTATAAGCCGACCGATAAAAAAAATTATTTTATCACGCGCGCACTTGCTGCGCTCTATACCTTATTGTTTGCCCTGCTGCTGATTATCGTACTTCTTATCTTTGTATTCGGCAATCAGATCTATCTTTGGAGCGTCAGACACCTGCCAATTTTATCAGAAATGGCACTGTTGATTATCAGCGTGCGCACAATTGTCGGCTTTAGTTTGATGATTTTGTTCTTTACATTGATGTTTATGACGCTGCCTGGAAGAAAAACTTCTTTTTTTGCAGAACTTCCTGGTTCTATTCTTGCATCTGCGGGCTGGCTTGGTTTTTCTTACCTTTTTTCCTTCTACATTGATAACTTCAGCAATTATTCTGCAACTTACGGCAGTTTAACCGCGATTGTGCTCTGTATGCTGTGGTTTTACTCCTGTATGTACATTATGTTTATCGGCGCGGAGATCAACCAAGTATTATCAAATCCAATTATACATCAAGCCTTCCGCGACCTGAAGGAAACAAGAAAAAAACGCCGCTTAAGCCGGAAGGCTGAAAAAGCCTCCGGCAAATAAGCAGCTGTTGAAAAAAAGGTTTTTTATCAAAACTTTAATAAAAATCATGTAAAACACAACACCGATATACTTAATATAGAAATATCAACTCTGATCCCGTATAGTAATGCCCGATAATATCCTCATACTGATACCCTGCTTCAACCATTGCCTTCACACCATTCTGGCTCATTCCAGTTCCGTGACCATAGCCTCCCCCTCTCAATTTCCAGGCGATGGTCTTACCATCCTCCTTCACCTCGTCCAGCACAAAAAATGCACTTGGCAGCAGGCTCATATTCGCTGTTTCACTTCCATCCCGGCGCACAACTGCAGTTTTTTTCGGTGCAAGCGCCGTGCGAATCGCAGTTTGATAAGATACTGTACCAACCGCAGGAACTGACTTGCCATTCGATTCTTTTGTACCCTCTACAGTGAGTTCCAGCACAATACCGCTCTTTCCGCGCTTTGTCACTTTCGCGCTGGTCACGGTATCAAGCCCTGTCGCTGCACAAAGCTGAGCAGAAAACTGCTCTGCCGGCATTAAAACTTCCCATCGATACCACTGAAATGATGTCTCAAATGTATCAGCCTTCGCATCCAAAATAAACTTGCGAAACTCCTTTTCCACAGAAAAATCAACCTCTTCTTTTTCAGGATTCTGCAGACATCCGGTTAGATAAGCAATCGGCGACGCGCTCTCCCACACTTCCTCATAACTTGCAGTATGCCCGCACGAAGTAGAAAAATAATAAGCCGTAATCACGCTTCCTTCAAACGCCGCCACAAATCCATAAGTGTCCTTTACTGCAAGAATAGAAGCTTCATTTTCCGCAACATTATTATAAACCTGACTGTTCACACTATCATCCACATGAGCGCCGTAAGTGCGATACCGGCTTGCCACAAGCTGATTAAAAGCATAACTTCTCGCACACACCGCCTGCACCTTCAAAGCTTCCTGACCATAAGAGGTTGGCATCTCGCTTGGAATCACTGCATACAAGTACTCTTCCATCGATAACTCATTGACAACAAGCAATCCGTCCGTTCCAGACGCCACCTCGATTGTTCCGCGGTAGGCAGGATTTCCACAGCTGCGTCTGACGGACAAAAGCGTAATTTTCCCCTCGCCGCCTACGGTTTCAACGACAGCCCGCTCCTCTTTCCCCTGTTTCTCGGCGGAAAAACTTACCGTCTCACCTGCGCGGTACTTTGTAATCTCCTCTCCTTTTGTCACTGTAAACTCACGGTCTGCCGTAAGTTCTACTGTATCATGGTAATAAGATTTATAACTTGTTGTATTGATCAGCACTCGGATATTGTCTGCCTTTAATTTTTCTTTGATCAAAGCCGCACAAATTTTGCCGTCTGAGACAACAAAATCGGTGATTGTATACCCGACCAAAATACGGTTTGTCTTTTCCATCGCCAGATCGCCATATATTTTATAGATGCGAAAATGTTCCTCCAACTCTAACTGACCGTACCCTTCAACCTCAATCACATTCTCTGTTGTCAGCAGTACTTTTCCCTGAATCACATCGCTTTTCACCGTCAATCCGCATACTTTGCCAGCATAAATATCAATGTCACACACCACGTTATCAATATTTCCCATCAGCGGCAAACCTGTGCGAAACTCCTTGTTTTCCCCGTTGACAAAAGCGGAAATCTTTGTCCCAGCAGCTTCTATTACCCAGACATTTGGTACTGTGACTGTCTCCCACACTTCTCCCCGAATATATAAGACCTGATTTCCAGCGCACATTACTTTAATAGAAGAATTCTCATAACCTGCCATGCTTTTTTCTGCATCTTTCCGGCTGACAGGTTTTCTGTTTAAAAGTTCATTTTGCTTTGGATTTTGCCATACAAGACCCGCTAATACCTGACTGTAATCTTCACAGCCATCATAAGAAAACTTTTCTCCATACTCATTATATAATGTAGTTCCACTCCCAAAAGAAAGAATATAAAGAGACCTGATTGACGGTGTTTTTCCTTCGGATTTTTTTAAAACTTCATCACAGAGAACCTCGTAAACAGATAAAAATTCCTCCAAGTAAAGCGGATCGCGCTCGCTGACAGTCGTCATACGTTCTGGCAGCGCCGGAAGAATGGTATAATAATCAATCTCCTCTTCGCGGCATACAGCAATCAACAGATCACGCAGACCGCCGCAGGTAAGCTCCTGGTCTGGATCAATCAAATCGGCAGAAAAATAACCCGCAGCAACTGCCGCAGCAATATGCTTCGCTCCATCCACACCGTCCAATATCTCCGTTAATTCCTCTGGAATTTCAAGTTTCTTCTGCTCGTCCTTGCTGTAATGAAGATAACTTAACAACCTGCATACTTCCTCCTGAGTAATTCTTTCTTTTTTTATATGAACAGCAAAATCCTTATCTTTGTCTTCTTCAAGATTTTCCACATTTTCCTTATCTTTATCCGGGTTTATTTTCCCTGCACCGCCTATAATATTATAAATAAGAACAAACGCTGCCAATATTGTGCAAAGCGCCAGCAGAATAATATTTTTTAATTTTCCAGTACCTTTCGACAAACTCTTCCCCCCGTTTCTTTTCTGTTGTTTACAAATATGCTGCCTATAGTAAAAACAAGTCTATATCCCTAAAATTTATAGCTTCACCACACTATCTTATGTCCAAGCTTTCCTGATTATGAATCCTCAAAGGGATGCAGATATTATACCATATCGTTCTGATATGGTATCCTCTGGAAGATGCACACGATTCGCAGATGAAGATGTCCTCCCTTTGGTCGGACGCAAATCGGTGCAGGTATAATATCTGTCGATATTATACCATGTTCTCTTTTTTCGTTCTATAGAAAAATTAAAACCCACTGTTAAAAACCGTGGGTTTATGGTCGTTCTATTTCCGTTTTTCTATTACACAGCTATGCGGTTTATCTTTATGATCCTTGTCATAATTAATACCGACCAGAAGAATTTCCGCTGCATATCCTTGGAGTTTTTGTGTATAATGCCTGTCTTTGATCTGCTGTATTTCTATATCAGCAGAAATTCATTATAAAATAACTTAAAATCAAAAACTTGCAAAGTAGTATATAAAATAAATATATTAATATCCAAATTATAACTTCTACTTTTTAATTACTTTTTCTTTTTATACAAAAATATTTTTTAAAAAATATCAATATAAAAAAGTACATGCCTCCGCCAAACACAATATCCAAAAAAAGAGCCAAGTAAATGTTGTGAATTTTTAAATCGATCAATTTACATATCATAAATTCAATTATACATGATATAATAACTTCAACTATATTTCTCTTGCTAATCAAAAATATTATTATTTTTTTCGAACTGATAAATGATATCAAAAAAACAATAATTTCAGCAATCAACGTAGTCGTTGCTGCTCCCTCAATCCCAAATCTTGGGATTAAAAAAATATTTAATACTACATTTAATACTGCTGCTGTTATTGTTGCATTCATAAAATATATTTCTTTTTTATTTGGCAACAAAATGGAATATGAAAAAAAACACGCAAATACAGCAAACAATATAGAAATACTTAAAATGCGAACAACATTACTTCCCTCTAAATACCCCTCACCTGCAATCACAAATATTATTTTATCTGCTTCCATAAACATTCCGACAACAATAGGAAAAATTAAAATAACCAAAATCTCAAAAACCTTTTTTAACTCTGTTTTTAGATCCTCCATTTTTTCTTCTGCCACGTATCTTGAAAATCTTGGAACAGTTACCATAATAATCGCATTTATTAAACTTTTTACTGTTGTATAAATTCTGGAAGATATGGTATATATTCCAACTTGAATATTATCTGTTAAAATTCCAAGCATTGTAACATCTGAATTCAAATAAATAATTGAAGCAACATTATTAAAAAACAAAGTTAAAATAGGACGAAGATGTTTTCTTAAATTTACGTTTAATGTAAATTGAATTTTTATTGAATTTTTTCTTATGTATACAAAGTTAAAAATATTTCCTCCAACATTAGCTAATACAGAAATAAATGTATATATATACAATGAATTTTTATCCTTCACAAAAATAAAAAGGGCTATTAAAGATAACAATTGAAATATTATATATCTTATTGTTAAATATATATAATCTTCAAATATTGAGTTAATCCAGTCTGCTCCTAAAGTAGTTAAAATAATTTGTAAACTCTGTATTATTATGATATATTTATACTTGTTTACATCTTCTATCAATACAATACAAAAAAACAAACTAATATATGCAATTATTGTTGTAATACAGTTGATTGAAAAAACTTCATTGATAAATTTTCTTATTGCTAATAAATTATTCCGACAAGCTGCTCCTTCCCTAACAGCATAAGTTGGAATACCCAAACAAGAAATCAATAAAAAATATGATATAATAGATTGACCAAAAGAATATATCCCCAACTGGGCTGCTCCAAGAATCCTAGAACAATACATAAAAGATACTAGTGGAAACATAATAGAGCATCCTTGTTTTATTCCATTTAAAAAAGCATTTTTCCCTAATTTATTATTTTTGCTATAAAACATAAAATATAGATTACAATAAACTCTCTTGAATTCTTGTAATAATATCTCCTATTATTATTCTCACACCAGAGTGCATTTTAAAATTTTTTATCGCCCAAATAAAATATTTTCCCAATCTCCCTTTCATTATTAATTTTCGCTGCTTATAATAAATAATATAAATTTTTATCTGTATTCTTGACTCTTCACTTAAATAATTTGAATTATATTTTAATAAAGCTTGTAAATAGTATAACTCTTTTTCGATTTGTGTTATACGACCATTAAAATCTGATCTTAGCTTCATTGTTAAATTTAAACCTGAAGTATTATGTTCATGTATTCTATATCTTGTTAAATGTTTATTTAACAAATAAAATCCATTATATTCACACGCCACTAATTCAATTAGTCTGTCATGTTCTTTAAATTCTTTCGTATTCCAAACAGAAAGTTTCCATTTTAATTCTTTTTTTATAGCAAGGCTCATTCCAGGTCTAAGTCCTGTTTGATGCAACAACTGTTTTGTTGTAATTTTTGTCAGTAATTGTTTTTTTCTTTTTTCTCTTTTTATTACATTTCCTGTTCCATCAACAATTATATTTAATGCAGAAATACATAATATCGATTTATACTTTCTTAAAGTTGATACCATACATAAAACTTTGTTGTTCTCCCATATATCATCTTGATCCGCAAAAAAAATAATGTTCCCTTTTGCTAATTTTAACGCTTCAAAAAAAGTTTGTGCATACCCCTTGTTTTCCTTATGTTTTATATACTTTATATAAATTTTTGTCTTTTTAGAAAACTCCAAAATAATTTCATCACTTGGCACAGCAGAACAATCATCAATAATTATAATCTCATCTACAGATTGTGATTGATGGTCAATACTCTCTAATTGTTCTTTTAAATATTTGTTACCATTATATACTGCTATAACAACACTGATATCCATCTACTTATTTGTGCCTTGAAAAAGCACTCTCCTTCCAATTATATAAGTATTATCCAACAATACAACATCCATAAAATAGCAATAGACAAAACATTCTAGGTTCGGAAATAAAGTAAAATAATTGCAAAAGAAACATACCATAAACATGCCAAGCAAATATACAGATGTGATAATTCTTTTTCCGTTATAGATCATATTAATAAAAAAATAGTAAACAATACTCCCTATTAAAAAAACATACAAGATTGCAGGAATATACCCTATATTTAATACACTTTCAGAAAAAATCCCCCCAACATTTGCAGTTAATCCAGATTCTTCTACCACTGGCCATAATGTAATAACAGGATCATTATAATTTCCTTGTCCAGAAAGCCACTGATATAACGTATCAAACGGGCTAAAATTATTTCTTATTCCTGAATCAAAGCCAAGATATGCTGGATTATCAAAATATTCATTTGATGCTATAAAAGGGCAAAATAAATAATGAAAAAAATGGCGAAATGAAAACCTGAGTCCGTCTCTCATATCTAACCACGTTGTTTCACCTGCTAAAATGTTAGGAATAACTGTATAAACAGAAACAAATAAAATTATTGCTGCTAAGAAAGTTATTGCTGCTATTTTTAATATTTTTGAAATTCTAATATTCTTCTTTGTTGTTAAAAATAGCACAACAAAGCCGGCAATTGGAATGTAAAGATGATATTTTCCTTTAAACATTATAAGAGCTACAACATTAATTACAGCTGCTATTAAATATTTCAGTTTTTTATTTTCTATAAAATAATATAAAATAACAGGCAACAAACATCTTGATAAAAAACCAACATGAGCAAACGGACCATAAGCTTTACTTTTCGTATTATCAATACCATATCGCTGTATTACTTGAAGTAAACTAACCACATAACAGGCAAGCGACACAATATAAGCCTGCCATATAAATTTTTCTTTATAAAATAATTTTTCCTTTATGTAATTATTAGAAATACGTCTATTACTACAGCGTCCTAATACCACCAGCCAAAATTGACCACAAATAAGCAAAATAAGCAAAAATAATGTAAATAATATAATTGTTTTATCTTCTAATTTCAAAAATCCTAAAAATACTCCTATTGTATTTATCATTGGTATAAATAAAAAATAAATCCCACCTAAAATAACAATTGGTGTTGCTGCCAAATGATATTGCTTATATTCATAAAATATCATAAAAATAATTAAAATTTCTGCTAAAATTATCATTATATCACCATAAATATATAATATCTTTTTTAATCACAATAATTTTATATCTAAATCCAATTACCTAAACATTGTTTTATTATCTTAATTTCTTTATCCACGGTATTTTTTGCATAATACATACTATTTTTTTTGTATGGCAAATTCACCAAAAGCCTATCAACCACTTTTACTGCATTCCACTGAGAAATATTATTTGGCATCAATACTACATTATGCATTCCGCCAAAAATTTCCCTGCACACATCAATATCTGATGTAATTACTGGCATACCATAAGTTGCACATTCACATGCCATTACACCTTGAGTATCCTCCCGCGTAAAGAAAAGCGCACATTTACTTTTATCCATATAATCCAACATTTTTTCATGTAGCAATGTTTCTTCAACCCAAATCAAGTTTTTGGGTTTGTCGTTATAATTAAAAAATTGTCCTTTCCCTATCAATAAAAACTTCATTTTAGGATACTTTTTAGCCATAGCAACAACCAAATCTACCCCATATTTTGAATCATCCAAATTTCCTCGGATTGTTATAAAATCAAATTCTTTTTTTTGGAATACATTATAACTAACTTGTTCAAAAATACGCCCCACTGAATTATGAACTATATAAGTTTTTCCCTTAAATTTATTTAAATGAAGATTCTTTTTAAACTGTTCATAAAGCCATCTGCTTACAAAAATTAATTTTATTTTTTTAGAATTTTTTAAAAAATATTTTCTCCATACTTCGAACTTAAAACAATCATAAAAATCTTGAAATTTATCCTTCCATAAACTTCTTCTGCAAAAATCATAAGGTTTTGGATAAGCTTCATTGATTTTTAAAATTTCATGCCCATGAAAAATAAAAATAATCTGCTTAAAATTAATATCATATTTCCTTAAAAACTTATAATGATTCCTAAGATTTGCTGCATGACATATTAAAATTTGAAATTTCTTTAGATTTTCTTGAAAATTCTGTAACGTAATAACAGGTATTCCATCAATCTCATAATTTATTTTGGATGAGAAATTTAAAACTTCAACATCCAATCCAGCCTCTACATAATATCTATTTCGCACATGTACAAACGACATTGCACGTCCGCCATCAAGACGTGGATAATCTGCTACTGCTACTAATATTTTTTTCATTTTTAATATATTGTACTTAGACGGGTTTCGCAGGTATACCCGCTAGAGTCAGCCCCTCCTCTTTATAACTTTTCACTACCACAGCATTTGCACCAATAATTGTATTATTTGGTATTGAGATTCCTCCTAAAATTTTAGCCCCTGCGCCAATCAAAACATTATCTCCTATTATTGGTACAGCTTCATCCTTACCAGAAACACCAATAACTACTCCTTGCTGAATCGAACAATTTTTTCCGATTTTGGCATTCCCATTTACTACAATCAAACCATGATGATGAATATTTAATCCTGCTCCAAAAGTGTTGATCGGTATATCAAATCCGAGCTTTATTCCAAGCTGATGATATCTTAATTTCCAAAACCCTCTAAAAATACACCTTTTTACCCCCCCATAATATTCTGATAATATTCTAATTTTCTTAATGATTTCTGAAATTTTAAAATTTCTTTTCCAAATAAGGGCAAAATTTTTTTATATTTATAACCCAATTTATTAAAATCGGCATTTAAATAATCAAATAAATCTGCTTTGCTCTGAATCATGTTTAATATATCCTCTCAACAGTGAAATTAAATTTTTAGAATCAATATCAAATCTCTTAATTATTTTTTAAATCAAACAATTCTCTTATTGATTCTACAACTTGTACTATCTCACTTTCATTTAAATATGGATGAATTGGAATACTAAGAACTTTCTTGCACAAACTCTCTGTCACTGGACAATTTGCAATTGCGCTGTCTGTTCCAACAAAAGCTTTTTGTAAATGCATCGGTTTTTTATAATACACCATTGTTGGAATTTCTTTTTCCTTTAATTTTGCTTGTACTTCTGCACGTTCAACCTCTTCTGGCAATTGTATTGTATATTGAGCCCAACTACTGGCAAAATCATTTTTTATAATTGGGAGAACCAAATCAGGAATATCACTTAATCTTTCTGTATACATATTTGCAATTTGATTAATATTATTTAATTCATAATTTTTAAATGCTTCTATCTTTACCAACAACACTGCAGCTTGAATTGTATCAAGTCTACTATTAATTCCTATACGAACATTATTGTATTTGTCTTTTTTATTCTGTCCATGTATTCGGTAACTTTTTATTAAATCTGCCCATTCGTCATTATTTGTAAAAACTGCACCTCCGTCACCATAACATCCTAATGGCTTTGCTGGAAAAAAACTTGTTGTTGAAATGTCTCCAAAACTACAAGCTTTTTTTTCTCCTATCATTCCGCCAAATCCCTGCGCCCCATCTTCCAACAACAGCAAATGATATTTTTCACAAATAATCTTAATTTTCTGATAATCTGCCGGTAAACCAAATAAATCAACTGCTATAACAACTTTTGGATTATATTTTCCTTCCTTTTTTACCTGAATAATTGATTCTTCCAATTTCTCTGGGCTAATATTGTATGTATATCTATCAACATCAACAAAAATAGGTGTTGCACCTTGATAAGCCGGGCATTCTCCACTAGCAAAAAAAGTAAAATTCGGTACAAATACTGCATCTTTCTTTTTTATATTCCATGCCATTAATGCTAATGTAATTGCATCTGTCCCATTTGCACATGTAATACAATACTTAACTCCAACATAAGCAGCTAATTTTTGTTCTAGTTCTTCTACTTCGAATCCAGAAATAAAATTTGCAGAATTTATTACAGTAGCTATTCTGGCATCCATTTCTGATTTTAACGCTTTATACTGTTTCTTTAAATCTCTAAATTCCATTCTGCTCCTCCTTTTCTTTCTGAATTGTATTATTTATTTCAAAATATTTGCGATAACAATCACTGCAATATAAATTGTGATCTAATATTTGACCACATTCACAAACAACCCCAACCTGCTTTCCTGGCACTCCCGCAACCAACGCATAATCTGGTACATCCTTTGTCACAACCGCTCCAGCTGCAACCATTGCATACTTTCCAATTACATGCCCGCATAGGATTGTTGCATTCGCACCAATGCTTGCCCCTTCCCGTACAATAGTTTTTATATAGTTCTCTCTTCCTTTCGGAAATCTTGCCCTCGGCGTAAGATCATTGGTAAACACACAGGATGGACCACAAAAAACACCATCCTCCAACTCGACCCCTTCATATACGGATACATTGTTTTGAATTTTTACTTTATCACCGATCACTACATGATTTGCAATATTTACATTTTGCCCAATGGAACAATGTTTTCCAATTCTAGCGCCGGATTGTATATGACAAAAATGCCAAATCTTTGTTCCATCTCCGATTTCCACATTCTCATCAATATAACTGCTCTCATGCGCAAAATATCCTGTTTTTTCCTTCTTAATTTTTCTTCTCATCTTCCTTACTTCTCTTTTCTGTCACCCTGTCTTTTGAAATTCCTATTGTCCATCATTTTGACAGTTCCTAAAATTTTCTATATTTCTTTGGCTTTTATATGTAATTCCCTATTCAAAGTCATTTTCATAAATTCTTAAAATTCTTTTATCTTCTCTTCTCCAAACTCTCCTTTCATATCTGCGCTTCCAAATTCTTTTAATGGAAATTCCACCACTTCCCCAGTTTTCTGGCTTTTATAAACTGCCAATACCAATTCCAACGCTCTTCTTCCCGCATGGGCATCCACATATGGTTCTCTGTCTTCCCGGATGGCACAAACCACATCTGCAAAAAGGCTGGTATGACCATTCCCGTAAACATTGCTGGTTGCTTCCTTTAGACTTTTGTTTTTATAATCCTCCTCTGTTTCACCCGCAAAATTCCAAACTTCAATATTGTTTGTCGATTTTCCGCCCAGTTTTACGGTTCCGTTCTCTCCAAACAGATATAAAGTTTCTTCCAGATTCTGAGGATACACATTCGTTGTCCCTTCAATGGTTGCAATCACGCCATTTTTAAACTTTACCACTGCCATCCCCACATCTTCCGCTTCCAGATAAGAATGGAATTGCTGCCTTGTTGCGCCGTAGACACTTTCGATCTCATCCCCCAGCATCCAGCGCAGCAGGTCGATCCCATGGATGCACTGGTTCATCAACGCACCGCCGTCCTGTTCCCAAGTGCCGCGCCAAGGTGCCTGTGTGTAATAATCTCTGTTGCGGTTCCAGCGGACATGGATGGAACCGTGGGAAATCCTGCCAAAACGCCCTGTTTCCAATGCTTTTCTCATCTCCTGTACCGCGATGTTAAATCGGTTTTGGTGACAGGCAGATACTTTCACATGATATTCTTCTGACAATTGGATAATCCTGTCAGCTTCTGCAAGTGACATTGCCATCGGCTTTTCAATAATGACATGGATTCCATGCTGAATACAGTCAAGGGCAATCTGCCCGTGCAGACCACTTTCAGTTGCGATGCTGACCAACTCTGGTTTTATTTCTGCAATCATTTTCCGATAATCTGTATAACGCGCTATTGTTCGATCTTCTTTTTTCTCATGTTTTTCCAAAACTGCTTCCATATGTTCCGGGATAATATCGCATACTGCCACAAGCTCCAACTGGTTGGCAATCGCCGCTTTTATATGGTTTGTGGAAATCCGACCACAGCCGATCAGTGCATATCTCATTTTTCTTTTCTCCTGTTCTTGTTATATATTTTCTATCCTAAAACTGATTATAAATAAATTCTGGAACTGTGGTCATCTCTGTGTTAATCAGATGGAAAAAAATACAGATCAGCATGATTCCCATGGCAATCCCATGAACGACCAGCACTATATTTTCATTTTTTTTTATTCTGCTTATCAGCTTATTCACTTTACGATCCACCTCATTTTCGAATCTTTTTATAAAAGGTTTTCACTCACTTTGCATTACATGAAATATGTCAATTCCTCTGATCTCGATTCTTTCAGAAAGAAAAGTACTCACATCAAACTGATATTTCACCACATCACCATGCTTTAATGCGACTTGACTCGCTATCGTCTGATCCGCCTTGTTACTATTTCCTTTAACCACAAATGTATAGATACCATCATCAAGTTGATTGACATAAGTACCGCTCAAATATCCGGTTTCTGACAGGCTATCTATATTTGCAATATGGCTGCCCTCCGAGTCATACACCTGTAAGACAACAGCATTAAATTGATTATCCTCTGTCTCTGTTGTCATAATAAATTTCCCGGGTTCTGACTCCACGCACCCTGCTGAGAGCTGTCTGTTCAAAAACATCCTCTCTGCCTGCAGTATTGTTACATCCGCCCTTATCCCTGCCCCGTGGTCCGCAACCCCTTCAAGATTTACTGTTTTTTGTTTTGTTATTTCCTCTGCTGCATCGGTCACACCTCTAAGATACCCATCTGCACTTATGGTAAGCTTTATGGGAGAATCAAAATTTATCTGTGCTTCCGAAACATCAGATATATAATTTAACAAACGGATTTCAGCACTTTTGCTCTCCGTATCCTCCTTTATCACATACGCGGATACCTCAAATGGATAATTCCTTACTTTGTCATGATCAAGGTAATAGCGGTAAACTCCCTCATTAAGGTATGCCCATCCTTTCCAGCCAAGGTGCATAATATCCTTGAGGAAATAAGGTTCATACTCCTTATCAGAAAAATCCAGCACTGACACGCCATGCGCCATACAAATATCCCTTATCTTTTGATAATAGGCTTTCCTGCTTGCCTGCGGAAAACCAGTCCAGTCATACCAGATTCCGTTCACTGGAATATTTACAATCAACGGGGTAATTCCCGTATCCTCACAGACTTTGAAAAACAACTCTAAATCGTCATATTCCGGGGATTCCAGATAACTCGCTCCTGTATTTACACCCTTGTTGCTAAAGTATCCGCTTTCAATATATGTAGTGTAATAATAGTCATATATATATAAATTGTTGTTTGTACACGCCTTTACACCAGCCTGCTCCGCTTTTTTCAACAACTCCTGATAATCGATATTCTCTGCCACGACCTGCTCTTCTGACGGACTTACTGTGATTTTCTCCAGTTCCATCAACAGATCCCTTGTCTGCTTATTCTCCATAACAATATCCCAAGCCGCAACTTGTAATCTCTCCGCCAAACTGGCATTTTTTTCTATATACACCTTGTCATAAAGCAGCACCCTCCGATATTCTTCTGGGTTTCCTGTTTCCAGCAAACTTTCTGCCCGGTCAGCCAGTTTCCTTTTTGTCTCATAGGAGAGATTTTTATTTTTTACCATATGCGAAAATAATCTCTCGGAAAACCTGCTCGCATAAGCTTCGCCGCTTAAGTGACTTGCAGTAAACCACTGCGGCGACAAAATCAATACAACTTTTTTGTTTTCGATATCATCCGCAACTGCTCCTAAAGTAATCGCGTGGTGAAGGGATTGCATAGTCCCCCTTCCTACCATAATTATATTATAATCAGAATTTCCTCCATTAAATAACGCGGGCGGGTACGCAACATTGTCCGATGCTGACAGCTCAGATGATCCAAATAACAAAATCGAGCTGTTATCTGCCAAATCTCCCAAAACCGCCGCGCAGAAATTCCTTGTGTCAGTATTATAATAGATAATTTTGCTCCTGTCTGACAGGACTGCCTTTTGATTGAATACAGAATATCCCACAACAAAGACAGTTAAGATTACACAGGCAGCCACCAGCGGCAAAATTCTTTTCATTCCTGCGCCTCCTATATCCTCCCTGTTCTCTGAAGCACCAAATCTATAACTTTTTGAGGCGTATTGATCTGCGCTCTGTCAAGTTCTGATGGCGCCACTGTAATCCCGAATGTTTCCTCAAGCTGTATTACCATCTCGATAAATCCAAGGGAATCCAGCAAATCCGTTTCGAAAAGTTCTATGTTAAGATCCTCTTTTACGACATCATCCTCACATGCCTTTGATAATATATCTAAAATCTTCTCTTCCATTTTAATCCCCCATTCCGAAGTGCTTTTTGTTTAAGGTATGCAAGCCGAATATTAGATTTGGCTCTGCGATTTAAATTTGTGATGTTCTGGCATAATCCTTTTCGTTTATACCTTTCGCATCTTTATACTCCTATAATCACTGCCCCTTTTATAAAATCCTGCACCATTGTGTTTATATACCCCGAAAAAACCAAAAAGCCAAACATCACAATATTTAATGTGATAAACCATGATGCCATTTTATACCAAAGTTTCCCTTTTGATTTTTTGTAAAACTTTGATTTTTTCTGATAAATTTCTGTTATAGCTAAAATCACACCATGATACAGACCATATTGTATATAATGCGTCTCAAGTCCATGCCACAGACCCATAATAAACATGTTCACGATATATCCTGCCGATGCTGCATAAATACGGTCAGAAAACCATTTGCTTTTTAAGGCTCCCATCATAAAACGATTAAAAATAAAATCTCGGAACCATGTTGACAGCGAAATATGCCACCGATTCCAGAAATCTTTCATATCAAGACTGATAAATGGCAGCCGAAAATTATCTGGCAGCTGTATACCCAAAACATACGCTGTACCCACAGCCATTGCCGAGTACCCGGCAAAATCAAAGAACAGATATAATCCGTAGGTATAGGCACTTCCCAGTACTGTCAGTGTACTGTATGGTTTTGCAAAAAAATCCTGCATCCAGCCATAACATATCTCTGAGCATACAATTTTGTAAAATGCCCCAAGGACAAGTTTGAATGTACCAGCTTCAAACAGCTTGCTGTATTCCTCCCTTGTATACTCTCTTGCATCATCCTGGCAAAACCTTCTGCTTCGGTCGATCGGTCCAGAACTTAAGCTTGGGAAAAACAAGAGGAAACCCAAATACGAAAAGGCTTGGATATCCGCAATTACACCATCGTGGATTTCTATGATTACCTGCACGGATCGGAAACAGATATATGAAATTCCAAGGAATCCCCCCACACCTTCTTCGAACGCGGATATTTTGTAAAACACCAGCAGCATTAACGCTAAACCTACTACAGTATGGAATACGAAATCGCTATCATTCCCCCTGCTCTTTAAGTAAATATATATTTTAGTCAAAAACAACGCAAATATTGCATAACCTAACAACAGCCACAATTGATTTGGAGTTGTGTGATATATCAGATAGATCAAGAGTCCCGATGCAAATGCTCTGTAAAATTTTAGGTACTTACTTTTCCAAAATCCTATCACAGCCGCTGCGATCAACACCACAGCCAGCCACGAGAAAAAATCAAATCCTGAATAGAAACTCATCTTTGGCTGTCCTCCAATGCTTTTCTGTCCACTTTTCCATTCATTGTCATAGGAATAAAATCAACGAACTTGATTTTTTTTGGAACCATATACTCTGGCAAAAGCTGTTTTAATTCCCTTTTTATTTTCTGTGATAACTGAAAATCAAACGTTGCAATTTTTGTACTGTTTTCTCTATACACAAGATAGGCTGTAAGGCTTTTCACTCGGTGGCTGTCATCAAAATTTGGCAGCACAACTGCCTTCTCTACATAAGGTATCTTAATCAAATTGTTTTCTATATCCTCAATTTCTATTCTGTAGCCGTGGAGCTTGATTTGAAAATCCATGCGCCCGCAGTAAAACAATTGACCGTTTTTTTTATATCCTTTATCACCTGTGCGGTACAGACGATATTCTGTGCCATTAATCGTATAAATTGAAAATGATTTTTTTGTCTGCTCCTCATTTCTATAATATCCTGTGCTTACTGTGTCGCCTACAATAATGATTTCGCCCTCTTCCCCATCTGGCATATTATTACCATTTTCATCCACGATAAAAATCCATGTGCCGGGTTTTGCCGCGCCAACCGGCAGTGGATTGTAATCATTCAATGTTTCTTCGTCAATCACAGCCTGTGTTACACAAACCGTCGATTCTGTAGGTCCGTAAGTATTTACAATTACGGATTCTGGGAAATTTTCACGCAATCTTTCTACCGTTCTGTTTGTCAATACCTCTCCACAGAACAGAAAGTATTTCATATTCTTTAACAGCTTATCATTAAAGCAATGGTCTGACAGACATACATCAGCAAACGAGGGAGTGAATACCCAGATATTTACATCTGCTACAGATAATACCTTATACAGCAGCTTTAAATTCTTCTGTATTTCTTTCGTGACTGCACATATCGTCCCACCAGTGCAGAGAGAAAGATATATATCCATCACTGACAGGTCGAAGGAAAATGGAGCCTGATTCAGAAAGCGGTACGTATGTTGTGAAATACCCCCCCCCGCTAAATTTTGAGCCCACTTTACATAATTTGTGAGACACTCCGTGCTGATCTTCACGCCCTTGGGATTTCCTGTTGAGCCAGATGTGAAAATGATATAGAAGGTGTCTTCTGGTTTTGTACAGAGATCTTGTGCTATTTCATACTGTCCATCATAACTTATATTCCTTATGGACATTAGGTCAAGATATTCACAGCCTATTGGCAACAAAAAGTCTTTATCTTCTGTTGCCAATATTATTTCAGGTTCCACGCTGCCAATAATATCTTCCACCCTTGATGTTGGAACGGATACATCTATGGGAATATAGGCATGTCCTGATTTTGCACAAGCTATAAAACAACTAAGCATATATTTATTTTTATGCCCGTACACAATAATTGGGTTTCTCCCCTTTGTATGGGTGCTGATATAGCCAGCCAATCGATCCGAATATTGATTTAACTCCTTCCATGTTAAAGAATCTACTGTATAATGGGACTTTTGCAACATATCTGTTTCCGCTGCATCATATACAATATATGCTATGCTATCAGGGTTCTTCTTGGCATATTCTTTTATCTGATGGATCATTTCATTCATTTGTACCAGTCCTCCTCTTAATTCCCATCTCCAAAAGGCTCTTCATCTTTTCAGATTAATTGTTCTTTTCAACTGCACCCAACCAATGTATATTTTATAAAAAACTACCTCTTTCCATCTTATCTTCAAGAAGTTGTACAATTTTTTCAGCAGAATGACCATCTCCAAAAGGGTTGTAATCTTCTTTAATCAACTGCTTGGTATTTAATTTATCAATAATCTCATCTGCAATTGGTTTTGACAATTCGTTTCTGCCATCTACCATAATTTCCGGCCAACATACAAAATCAAGAATTGTGATACATTTCTTTTTTGCAAAAAATGCTTCACGCTGCAAACCTCCTGAGTCTGTAACTACTTTTTTTGCATTATCAACAAGATAAATACTTTCCAGATAACCGACTGGTTCACATAATATTATCTTTTGGAATTTATATTTTCGCTGTAACTTTTCTGCATATTGCCTACTTCTTGGATGTACAGGATAAATCGTGGGAGCATCTAACTGTTCCATCGCTCTAAATATTTCTAAAAGTGTATGGCTATCACTTGTATTTTCTTCTCTATGACAAGTCAAATAATAAAATTCTTTAGGTATGGAAATCAAACCTTCAAAAAATGAATTTAGTTTAAAATCTTTACAATACTTTTTTATTCTATATTTTAAAAAAGCATCGTACATAGGATCTCCAACCATATATCCCCGCTCAGATAATCCTTCTGAATTTATATTTCTTATACCACTTTGTGTACTTGCCAACAATAAAGATGAAAGATGATCTGTTAAAATTCTATTGACTTCTTCTGGATTCTTTTTATTATAAGTACGTACTCCTGCCTCCACATGGCAAATTGGAATATGTAACTTCGCCGCTGACAATGCCGCTGCTAATGTGGAATTTGTATCTCCATAAACAAGTAACAGATCTACCCCCCCCCAATATATTTTTGCAATATTTCTTCTATTGCAATCATCATTCTACCTGTCATTTGCGCATGAGTACCTCCAGAAATACCAAGATTATAATCTGGATCTGGAATATCCAATTCTTTAAAAAATTGCGCAGACATATTATAATCATAATGCTGACCTGTATGGATTAATACTTCTGTATGTTTTTTTCTTAGTATTTCTGACACAACTGCTGCCTTAATAAACTGGGGACGCGCCCCAACAACAGTAACTATTTTCATTTACAATACCTCAACATTTTCTTTGTTTTTCACATTACTCATTACATTTTTAGTGTCAAAGACCACTTTTGCATTTTTTTGAACCATATCATAGTCAATATTGTGGTGCGCTGCGGTTACTATCACCAGATCAAATTCTGCGATAACCTGAAAAGTAAGTTCAGGAATACTTTTGCCATTTTCTCCATACATATTTCTAAATTCTGGTATCCATGGATCATAATACTCCACAATTGCACCAACTTTTTTTAATTCTTTTAAAACTCTGATTGCTGGACTTTCTCGATAATCATCAATATCATTTTTATAAGAGACACCAAGAAGGAGAATTTTTGCCCCATTGATCGCTTTTTTCTGTCGATTTAAAATATGCATTACTCTTTCAACACAATATTCAGGCTGACCATCATTAATTATCATGCTATTTTCAATTAACGTAGTATGAAATCCATATTCACGCGCTTTCCATGTAAGATAATATGGATCTAATGGAATGCAGTGACCCCCAAGCCCTGGTCCTGGATAAAATGCTTGAAATCCATAAGGTTTTGTTTTTGCTGCATCAATTACCTCCCAGATAGAAATCCCCATCTTATGACATAACCTTCCAAGTTCATTGATCAAACCTATGTTTATATTGCGGTAAGTATTTTCTAAAATTTTTTCCATTTCTGCTACTGCTGGACTGGATACAGTATGTACTTCTCCATCAAGTACAGCCCTGTACATTGCCGAAATTACTTCGGCTGCATCTTTCCCAATTCCTCCAACCACTTTCGGAGTATTTTTTGTTTTATAAATCAAATTTCCTGGATCAACTCTTTCTGGGCTAAACCCAAGATAAAAATCTTTTTCACATTTTAAGCCGCTTCCTTTTTCCAGAATTGGTTTTATCAATTCTTCTGTTGTTCCAGGATATGTTGTAGATTCAAGTACTACAATAGAGCCTTTTTTTAAATACTTTGAAATAGAAACAGCACAATTCTTTACATAGCTGATGTCTGGCTCCTGATGTTTATCCAATGGTGTAGGGACGCAGATTGCGATAAAATCTACATCTTTAATAAAAGAAAAATCTGTTGTAGCACGGAACCTCTTATTTTTAACCAAACTGGCAATATCAGAATCAACTACATCGCCAATATAATTCTGCCCTGCATTAACCAAATCAACTTTATTTGACTGAACATCAAAACCTATTGTTTGAAAACCTGCTTTTGCTTTTTCTACAGCAAGAGGCAGTCCTACATATCCTAACCCAACAACTCCAGCAACAATAGTACGATTTTCAATTTTGCTCAATAATTCTTTTTTCATTTTTTTTTAAATGCCCTTTCAAACTTTTCTGATAATACAGGAATTGTAAAGTTCTGCATTACTGCATCCTTTCCGTTTTTTCCCATAGATTCTAATTTTTCTTTTGGCATACCGATTAATTTTTGAATTCCTTCAACAAGAGCTTCTGTACTTTCTGGAGTCACGCTGATTCCACAATGATAATCTTTAATATAATTGTTTGGTGCATGAACTGCATATAAAATTGGTTTACCAGACATCATAGAATCAAACAATTTATTCATACATATTCCAAAACGGAACATTCTGCTATTAATGGCACCGATATATATAATATCCACCTGACTCAGCAAAACTGGAACACTTTTTTTTGAAATACTTTCAAAAAAATATATATTATTCATACCTGCAGCTCGCTCAACCAATTTGTTTTTGTAATTTCCATTTCCAACTATCAGAAGTCCTACTTCCGTATTATTAAACTGTTTCATCGCATCAATCAGATAATCCAAAGCATAAGAAATTGTTATACTTCCAAAAAAACAAATCAGAAATTTATGGTTTTTCTTAATTCCTGTAAGTTCTTGTTGCATCTTCTCTGGCAAAGGTGTAATATTTAACCATTCTTCCTCAAGAATACCATTCGGTACATGAACAAATTTTCCTTGACGCAATCCACGTTTTATCAAATATTTTTCTGCACATGGCAACAATGAAACTACAGCGTCCGAATTGCAGCAAAAAGATTTTTCTGCTTTTTGCATTATCTTGATAAATGGATGTTTTGGGGACATTCCTCCAATTTCAACAGGAACAATTGGCCACATATCATGAATTTCATGAATTAACTTTCCTTTTCCTCTAGTATACTTCTTAATACGCTGCCCTACATAGGTATCAAGTGGATAAGTAGAAGATGTGATTATAACATCTGGTTGAAACTTTTGTGCAATGTTCTTTGCATTAAACCATAACTTTCCTACAAATTGAAACATTGTTAAAGCTCTTTTCCCACCATTTCCTTCGTAACTTATTGTATGAATCCAATGATAATGAATACCGTCTATTATTTGTTCCTCAAAATCTTTGTTTATTTTAGGATTGCTGATCCGTAAATGCGAATAGCTTGCTGCTATCACATCGACTCGATATCCTTTTTTGACCCATTCCCTCGCAAAATAATATGGTCTGAATTCCATTCCCATATCAGGAGAACCTGCATAATGGTTGATTAATAATATATTTTTTATAGCCCTATTTTTCATAAGACTTTTTTACCTCCAATAACACTTTCAATATTATGTAATTCTATTTTCTTAATAATATTGATTATAGTAATGTTATGTTTTCTTTATTATTTGATTATTTTTAAAAATTCACCCTCTCACTACTGCCCCTATTGTTCTTATCATCACCCAAATCTCTCTTAGAAATCCAAACTTTCTTATCCCCTCCAAATTATATTTCATCTTTCCTGGCAGCACTTTTTTTATATAAACCTCTTCCACATTCTCCCCCGCAGCCCCAAGCGTTCCTGCCTCATCTTTATAATAAATACTTGCTTCGCTTGTAATTCCAGCCGGAAGTAACAGTGTTGCTCTCATTTCCCTTGTATATTTCTTTACATACCTTGGAACCTTGGGTCTTGTTCCGACAAAACTCATCGCCCCGCTTATTACATCAAATAACTGCGGAAGCTCGTCCAGTCTGTATTTTCGCAAAACCTTTCCCACTTTTGTGACTCGGTTATCTTGTCCTACTGTTACCTGCGAGCCAAGTTGATCCGCGTTTTGTACCATCGTTCGAAATTTATGTATCCGAAACCTTCTTCCGTAAGCGGTCACCCGCACTTGGCGATAAAATATTCCTCCCGGCGAATCAAACACGATAGCAATTGCAATCGCGCACATTACCGGTATGAAAAAGATCAGCAGTATTATGGCTGCAAAAAAATCAAACCCCCGCTTAAACGCCAAACTTATTTTTCTTTTCGCCAGAATATCATAATATTCCTTTACTTCTGGTATCTGCATCCAAACCGGCAGCTTATCCCATGCCTTCAGCATTTTTTTATTTCCTTTTCTATATTTCAGTGACGGTAAAACTCTAAACTTTTGATGTATTCAGCGAACTGCCTTATAAAAGCTTTTAAAGATAAAATAAAAATCACCTACTTTCCTGCAATTTCTTTTACTGCTTCTATAAAGGTTCCAATTACATACTCTACATCTTCATTGTTAAGGCAAGTGTGCAATGGCAGGGAAATCTCATTTTTATATTGCCGGTATGAATTGGGATAATCTTCAATACATAACCCCATTTTTTGGTAAGCGGTCATCATTGGCAGCGGTTTATAGTGAACATTGCAGGCAATTTTCTTTTCCGCCATCTGCGCAATCAGTTTATTTCTCTCTCCCTCTGTAATTCCAGGTATTCTGGCTAAATAAAGATGCCCGCTGGAACTGTTGTGATGGTCATAATGCACCAGTCTGCGGATACCGAAAGGCAGGAATGCTCTATCGTACTGTTCAATAATTTCTCTGCGTCTGTCAAGCAATTTATCGTATCGTTCCAGCTGTTTTAATCCAATGGCGGCCTGAATGTCTGTCATATTACATTTAAACGCGGGGTATATGATGTCATATTCCCAATTGCCAAATTGATTTTTTGTAAATGCATCCTTACTTTGACCATGTAGAGAATATAACATATATTGATGATACAGCCATTCTTCATCAATTTCTTCTCTTTTTCTCCATGTCACAGCTCCGCCCTCCCCTGTTGTCAGGTTCTTGACAGCATGAAAAGAAAATGTTGTAAAATCTGCAAGCTGCCCGCTTTTTTTTCCATCCTGAACCGCCCCAAAACCATGTGCAGAATCTGCGATAACAATAACTCTGCCATACACTTCCTGCAATGGATTATTTGGTTGAAACAGTTCCTTTTTACTTTCAATTTCCTGGTAAATTCTTTTGTAGTCGCACAAACGTCCTCCAAGATCCACTGGTATAATTGCCTTTGTTTTTTCTGTAATCGCCCCAGCAATCTTGTTATAATCCATCTCAAACGACTCATCAGACACATCCAGCATAACAATTTTGGCGCCGGTATGAGCCACTACAGATGCAGATGCTGTGTAAGTATAAGCTGGCACAATAACTTCATCTCCTGGCCCAATGCCCAAAATCCGAAGTGTCATCTCGGCAGCGGCCGTCTGAGAATTTAAGACAACCGCATATTTGTTTCCTATATACTCTGCTATTCTTTTTTCAAAACATTTTGTTCTTGCGCCTGTTGTAATCCATCCTGACTTTAAAGCATCCACTACTTCGTCCACTTCAAGCTGCGTGATATCCGGCGGGGAAAATGGCACTGCCTGTCTTACCATTGCTTACCATGCCTTTCTACACTTTGCAAACCGATGGCTGTACAGCCAATTTTTTCGCTTTTAGATTATATAAAATTCTCTAAAAGGATACGGTTCATTATGTATTAACATACTAAATTTTTAACATATCATTTACTATAACATCTCTTTTATAAAATTGCAAGTATAAAATTTTTTAATATTTTAAAATGGATTTTCAAAGATCTCCAAAATAATAAAAATTATTTTCCTTAAACATTTATGGAAAACACTCAAACAATTGGGAATCCGTGGTTCTTTGGTTAAAAGCGTCGTATTTTTTTGTTGATGCTGATTCGATGATTTCTTTATAAAACTCTATCAATTCTTATTTTCCTCAAATATATAGAAACCACTTTATAGAATTTAATAAATTTTTCTTTTTTTGTTCTGATTATCACTGCTGCAACCTTTTTCATTTATCTTATAGTCAAAAAATTTATTATAAATTCAAGGCTTATACAGCAAAGAATGTCCCTCTTCAGAATTCTTCACCGCGTCAACTTTCCGCCTTCTAAACGATCGTGGGGGTTGATTCCTGTAAAATTTTATAAATAAATCTTAAAGCAAATAAAAAAATATTATACTTTCCGGCGATATTATAGTTGTGTTTTCAACAAAAATCATGTAAGATAGACACTAGGAGGATAGAAAATTACGCTGGATTTATTTTAGCTTTTACAAAGGAAAATAAAAAAATTGTACAACAAAATACATTTTTATTTCTTATACAGTATATTTATAGCAAGGAGAAATACAATGAGTTCATATTCCAATAAATACAACAATCAGAAAAAAAGTAAGTTTGCTAAATTTCTTTGTGATAACTATCCGATCCTTTTATTGATCGCTGCACTATTTATTCCGCTTATCACACGGCTGTACCAATATGATCCAAAGCTTAGTCAGTTTAGCTGGTTTCCGCTGGATGCGGTTTTGGATGTCTTTCTCTATTGGAAAAGTGTTGCCCTTACTGTACTTGGCAGCGTTATCGCAGTTATTATTGCGATTAAGCTTACTTCCAAAAAAAACCGTGCGGAATATAAAAAGACAATCTGGCTTTATTTTCTTTTGGGTTATGCGGTTTTAACGCTGCTTTCCACCTTGTTTTCCAAATACCGTGATTTTGGATTTACGGGTATTTATGAGCAGTTTGAACCATTATGGGCTATTTTGGCATATTGCCTTATAACATTTTTTGCTTATATGTTTATCCGAAAAGACAGTGATCTTACCATGATCCGCTGCGCGCTGGCTGTGCTGCTTGTTATTTTATGTGCGCTTGGCATATCTCAGCTTATTGGACATGATTTTTTTGAAAGCGAACTTGGCAGAAAATTGATTGTTCCTGACAGCCTTGCAGAACAGCGGGATGCTTTGAATTTTCATTTTTCCAACAGCGGCAACCATCAGGTATATTTAACGCTCTACAATCCAAACTATGTTGGTATGTTTGCTTCTTTGATCCTTCCGATAACAACAATACTGTTTTTTGGATCAAAAGGCT
The DNA here is from genome assembly GCA_947086895.1 of uncultured Lachnospiraceae bacterium. Lineage (GTDB taxonomy): Bacteria > Bacillota > Clostridia > Lachnospirales > Lachnospiraceae > RGIG4057. The sequence continues at coordinate 50,985 of CAMUAR010000007.1, forward strand.
GGTGGAGAAGAGTAATCTGGGGCGTACTGTCATTGGTGCTGCTTGTCTGTACCTTTGGTTCCGGCTCCAAATCTTTTATGATTTCCATTGTGATCAGCATGGTTATCGCAGCTGTATTTTCCCGGAAAATACTTTTAAAACGCTGGTTTGTTGTAATTCCTGCCCTTGTGGTTGTACTTTTTGTTGGAAAGTCATATTTTAACCGAATGAACATCAATCCATTTCAATATGTTAAAAATGCTCTCACATTAAATGAAACTATTTTTGGTTTTGAAGATATTCGCTTTTATGACACTCATATATCTGTTTTTATGGAAGGCGAAGAACTCCGTGCAATGTACTTTTTGGAGGGTGATAATTTATTCCTTGTCTGCATGGACAGTGATGGCGTTTCCGTGGAATATACCATGCGGGAGGATGGTGTATTTGTGACTTCCGACCCTCGTTTTTCCCGTATTTCCTTCCGCTTTTTTAGCGGCAATGGAAAGTATCCTTATATTGCAGCTGTTTATCCAGACGGAAAACTTATTTACTTTGTCTCCACAGAAAATGGCTATCAGTACTATACTTATGCCGGCAAAGTCGGTGTGCCAGATTATCCAGAATCCGCAATTTTCACCAACTATGGGCGTTTTGCGTCTGGACGTGGTTATTTGTGGTCGCGCTCTATTCCTCTGTTAAAAAAATACTTTATTCTCGGCTCTGGAGCAGATACATTTTCCATCGCATTTCCACAAAATGACGTTGTAGGCAAGACCAACTATGGTTACAATTATTCCTATATTACAAAGCCTCACTGTCTTTATCTGCAAATTGGAGTTCAGCATGGGGTTTTGGGCTTGATTTGTTTCCTTGCAGTGTGTATAATATATATTGTACAGAGCTTCCGCCTGTACTGGCGTGGTACCTTCACTGACAGCAGACAATGGTTCGGACTTGGAATTATGCTTGGTATCATCGGCTACCTTATTTCTGGCATTTCCAATGATTCTACCATTACTGTAGCGCCGCTTTTCTGGGCGCTGCTCGGCATCGGCTTTGCTGTCAATCGGATGAACCAGCAAGATATCGCAGTAGAAACTGCCACTATCTCTACAGAAAGTGAGAAATCAAGCGGAAAGAAAAAAAGAAAGGGATAAGGGTAAACGATATGGAAGACAGCAAAAAGGAATTGGCAAGAAACCATTACAAAAATGCGCTTGAAGGACTTGAACGATCAAATCAAATCTTTTACTCCGGCAGGCACAGCGCCGCAGTAAATAATTCCTACTATGCTGTCTATGACGGGATGCGTGCGATTCATGCCTTAGATGACGATGTTGGCAGCGACAACTGCGATGATATTGTTTCTAGTTTTAATCGTTTTCATATTATCGGAGAGTGGTTTGAAGTCCCTGCATGTCAAATTATCCGCAACACAGTCAGCATTATTAAGTGCGGCATCCCCGATAACTCGCCGGAAGTATCCAGACCGGAAGCAATGACCCAGCTAATTATGTCCGCACAATTTATCAGCTATATTAAAGTATACCTTATCAATCATTTTATTTTATAAATCTTTTTAGAATAATTTTAAGGCAAGTAAATATAATAAAATTTACTTGCCTTATAGAATACAATAAATTAAATTTTTATATGTTACAACAAAGAAAAACTGCTTTCTGCTCTACTTTTTTCCCCCGCGGTATCCAAGCACTACTTTTAATTCTCTCTCTACATAACTGCCATTTTCAAGTACTTTAATCAAAAGTGTCGCCTCTGTACCGCCTCTTGTATATCTGAGAACTGTGGTTAATTCTTCCATTGTACTGACATCTCGGTCATTAATCTTTGTGATAATATCTCCCAGATGCAGTCCTGCCTGCTCCGCCGGGCTTCCCTTGGTAATCGAAGAAACATAAATTCCGGCTGGCATTCGGAAACTGTTTGCATGAGAACTTGTGATATTTTTTCCAACAATGCCAAGATACGCCGTTTCCTCTTCTTTCAACCGCTCGCGATTCATCAGATCATTGATAATCGGAACTACTTCGCTGATCGGAATCGCATACCCGACCCGCTCCACATCAACAGAGGAATATTTGGCAGAATTGATGCCAATTACCTGCCCGTTGGCATCCAGCAGCGCACCACCGCTGTTTCCATGATTGATCGCCGCATCTACTTGCAAGAGATTTAACGTCACTCCTTCTTCTGTTATCTGACGATTTTTTGCGCTGATATAGCCCACGGTAACACTCTGCCCATAGCCGAGGGCATTGCCGATCGCAATTACAAAGTCTCCCATTTTTACGGCGTCGGAATCTCCAAGTGTCGCAAGACGAATCTGATTGATGGTATCTCCTGGCAAATCAGAAAGCTTAACTGCAACCACAGCCAAATCATTGCCTGCTTCCGTGCCTTTTACCTCCGCTTGCACAGTTTCTTTATTGCAGAACTCAATACCAACTTTAACAGCATCCTCAATCACATGGTTATTTGTAACAATCAGCACTTCTCTGTCACTCTGTCCGACAATAATACCAGTTCCCGACGAAATGCCTTTTTCTTTTTGCTCATGTCCTCTTCCAAAAAAATCGTAGCTGACTGTGCTCTTTTCCACCTCGCAATTGATCGCTACAACCGCAGGCATCACATTTTCTGCCACGGATGATACATCTGTAACATCCGCGCCTTTCACAACAGACTTTATGTCAGGTCTCTCATTGTTCTGGATGTTTTCATCCAATTCATCAATCGGTTTTGAGGTTACCACCCCATCTGGTTCTTGTCCAGACCGCGCATAAAACCAGTGAATTCCTAACTGTACTGCCGCTGCGCCGATTCCTAAAATGGCGGCCAGCATAACAAGCAGTGCAAAACGTTTCCATCCGCGACGGTTGATATTTTGTCTTTGCTGCCTGTCCTTGCGGTATTCTTCTGCTTTTTTCAAATTGACCGCAGCGGCTGATACGACCGTCAATTTTTCTTCCAAGGACTTCTCGTTCGTCTTATAACCATTTTCTATATTGTCCTGCATGGCGCATCCTCCATCTTAAAACCTGCCGTTGACTGGTTTTCTGCATATAAATTGCAAAAGAATAATTTTCTATAAAACTATTTTCTCACAAAACCTTGTCGGAATTTCGATGATACTGTGAAAATATTGTGAAAACCTGCTTATTCTTATGATTCCAGTGTTCGAAAATTGCCAAGCAGCCGCATCTCCAACGCCTCGGCACAGATTCCTCCAAGCGTATTCTGCACAGCAGCCTCTTTTAAGTTTCCCTCAAAATCCACAAAAAATCGATACTCAAATGTTCTGCCTGCTAATGGACGTGATTCAATTTTTGTCATATTTAAATCATTATAGATAATATTAGATAACATACGATATAAGCTTCCTGTTTGGTGCGGCAGAGAAAAACACACGCTGATCTTTTGGGCGTTCGTCAAATATTTTTTTTGATTTGTGATAATAATAAAGCGCGTAGAATTTGAATCCTCATAATTTGTTTTTTCTGCAAGTATATTTAACCCGTAAGTTTTTGCCGCCCGTCTGCTCGCGATAGCAGCTTGAGTTATATCGCCAGCCTGCGCCACTTTCCTCGCGCTCCAAGCTGTACTTTCACCTTCAATTGTCTGTATTGCCGGATACTGTTCAAGAAACTTTCTGCTCTGTAAAATCCCCTGCGGATGTGAGTAGACTGTGCGAATATCCGAAAGCTTCGCTCCTGGCAATCCCAAAAGCACCTGATTGACTTTTAGCACATGTTCGCCAACAATATAGTTTTCAAACTCCACCAGCAAATCATAGCTGTCGGTAATGCCCCCTGTTGTTGTGTTCTCAATCGGCAGCACCCCGAAATCTGCTTTTCCTTCCTTTACTGCCGACATAACTTCACGAAATGTCGGTGCCGGAAACCTTGTGACTTGTTCTCCAAAGCATTCTTCCATCGCCTGTTCTGAGTACGAACCTGGCGCGCCAAAATACACAATCTTTGTCGCCGCATCGTTCGGCAGCTTTAAAAGCTCCTCAAAGTCCAGAAAAGCCTTCGCCTCATTTAATTTATATTGATAACGCCGGCTAATGCTCATCAGCTGCTGAAAAATTTCTTGTACTGCATGACCGTTAAACTCATTGGAGCAAAGTTTTTTTACCGCCTCTAACTTTTGCTGTTCCCGTTCTCTATCATAGATGGGTTTCCCAATCTCCTTTTTATACTCCGCAACATCAGAAGCGACTTTCATTCGCCGCTCAAACAGTTCTACAATCTGCCGGTCAATCTGGTCAATCTCCTCCCTTGAATCTTTTAAATCTATCATAAAAAACCTTCCTTTCTCCAATGGACTGTTATAAGTATAACGGCTCTTCTGGCATTTTGCAATGCAGTACTGGAAAAAAATAAAGTTTTATGGTATAATATCGCCAGATATTATACCTGCACCAGTTCGCGCTTGACCGAAGGGAGAGTATCTTCCATAGCGAACTGTGTGCATGCCCCGCAGGGAACCATATCGGAACGATATGGTATAATATCCGCGAAAAGCAAAACGAACAAGTCAATCGTTTAAACTGCGGAAACTGCTTTTTGTTTCTGGCAGTTTAAACGATTGGCTTGTGAGCGCGCAACGCGACCGAAAAACCGCAGCGCAGCAAGGTTTTGAGGTTTTGCTTTGAGCATTTTGGAAAAACGCGGTATTATACCTGCACCGATTCGCGTCCAACGAAGGAGGACAAATACATCAGCAAATCATGCGCATCCCTCGGAGAGTACCATGTTTGAAAAACAAGATAAAATACAATAATTCATTATTTATAACACAGCGCACAATGTGCAGAAATGGAGAATTTATGAAAAAAATCATCATTTTTCTTTTACTGGCAGCTGCCATTGCAGGAGCCATCTTCTGGAGCAAATATTCCAACAAAGTGTACTACAATGCGGAAGGAACGTCTGGAAATTCTGCCGGAAATCTCTACAACGGCGGCTTATTTTGCGAGATCAATGGCACTGTCTATTTTTCCAATCACAAAGATGACGGCGCCCTCTACTCTATGGATACAGATTTATCTAACGTAGAAAAAGTTTTGCCGGACAAAGTTGTTTCCATCAATGCAGACAGTCATTATGTATACTATTCTCGCCGGAATTACGAAAAAGAAAACCGCGTGGTCAGCGCTTTAAACTTTCAGGATCATGGCATTTTCCGAATGAACCGCAAAGACAAAAAACTTACAATGCTGACAGAAGAACTCAATGGTGTCTTATGTCTTTCTGGAAATACCATTTTCTTTCAGCAGCTTGACCGCTCTGGCAATATTGAAATTCGTCGAATCGGCATCGACAAAAAAAATGCGGCGCTTTTGACCAAAGAACCACTGATTCCAGCTTCCGTTCGCAACGGTCTGCTCTACTATGCCGGCGTTTCTTCCGACCATTTTCTACATTCTATGGCACTTTTCTCCGGCGCAGAAGAACTTATATCCGACCAATTCTGCTATATGCCTGTAGCAATGCCAGAGTATATTTATTATATAGCGACCACTGACGGGCATAACCTGTGCCGCATGGATTATTCCGGCGGCAGCAAAGAAACGCTTGTTGAAGATTTCTGCTCTACTTTTAATATCACGCCAGATGAGCGCTACTTGTACTACCAAGTTGACGGTGGAGACGACAACCGTATTGTCCAGCTTGATCTTGTAACTGGGTTTACCACAACATTGATTGACGGCAACTACAAACAAATTCATGTCACAAGCAAGTATATCTTCTTTTATGATTTCATTGGTAAAACAGTCTATGCTTACGACCGGGCTACCGAACTTTTAAGTGTTTTTAATCCTCCGGTATTCGAAAAGTAACAATCATAATATCTATTTTTCTTTACATACCTGAAAAATAATAAATTTTAAATAGTAGGACTCTTCCGCAGACCACAAAATTGGATGGTCTGCGGACTGAGTGCGGTACTCTACCTGACGCAGACGACAGTGCGCGCTTCTCGCTGCCTGTCCAATTGTCTCCATAAATAACTCCGGTGTCATAAAATGAGAACATGAGCAGGTTGCAAGATAACCTCCATCGCGCAGCAGCTTCATACCGCGCAAGTTAATTTCCCGATATCCTTTCACCGCATTTTTCACCGAGCTTCTTGACTTTGTAAACGCGGGCGGATCAAGAATAATAAAATCAAATACTTCGCCCTCTGCTTCCAGTTTTGGAAGAAGTTCAAACACAGATGCACAGAGAAATTTCACCTTATCTTCCATATGATTCAGCTCTGCATTTCTTATCGCCTGCCGGATTCCAAGTTCTGAAACATCCACACCCAGAACGGACGAGGCGCCTCCCAGCGCGGCATTCAGCGCAAAAGAACCTGTATGAGTAAAACAGTCCAATACCTTCATGCCGTGCGCAAGTGCTTTGACCGCCGCGCGATTATATTTCTGGTCAAGAAAAAATCCCGTTTTCTGTCCATCTTCAACATCGACCTCATAAATTACTCCGTTTTCCTGTATCTGGACAATGGTGTCAAACGGCTCGGACAAAAAACCTTTTACACGCTCCATACCTTCTAACTCGCGAACCTTCGCATCGCTCCGCTCATAAATTCCCCGAACTGCAATTCCATCCTCCGCCAAAATACAAGTGAGAATATCAAGAATTTGTCCTTTTATCCGGTCAATGCCAAGCGCGAGCGACTGCACGACAAGCACATCCGAGAACTTATCAATCACAAGCCCCGGCAAAAAATCGGCCTCTCCAAAAATCACACGGCAACTGTTTGTATCCACAGTGCGCTTGCGGTATTCCCAAGCGGCGCGCACGCGCATTTCCAAAAACTTCTTGTCAATTTCCTGTCCTTTTACCCGGCTCATAATACGCACAATAATTTTTGATTTTGTGTTGATAAAACCCTTTCCGAGAAAATATCCGTCAAAATCCAGTACATCCACAAAATCTCCGTCCGAAAACTCTCCTGTTATCTTGTCCACTTCATTATCATACACCCAAAGACCGCCCGCTTTTAAACTGCGCCCTTGTCCTTTTTTTAAAACAACTTCCGCCATAATTCCTCTCATTCTGCCGCTGCAGCGGCTTTATATTATACATCTTTATTTTTTAAATAAATTTTTTCTGCTGTTTTTCCATCCTTAAAATCTAAAAAAACGCTCTTCTAACGTTTTAAAAATACAAATATCTTACTAAATATATAGTTCAATATAATCACGATCACTGCCAATACTGCTTTTACCACAAGCCCGTTCCAATGCAGCGTTTTGACAAAAAATAGAATCCCGCCTTCTTCCACAAGAAAGGTTAAAAAGCGTGCTGCGTAAAACCGGAATATTTTCTTTCCTTCTGCTGCCCATCCGGTAAATTTACTGCGAAATACCCACATCGCATTTACCGCGTAAGCAAACGCAACGGTCAGCACCCAGTCGAGCGCGTTGCCGCTTAATTCCTCCATGCCAAGCCGCTCGACCAAAAGCCAGTACAGCACCCAATTAACCGCTGTTGTAAGTACGCCGGAAATCAGATAAGCAATCATCTCGCGCGTCGTAAAAACATCCCACAATCTAAAAAATATCCGCCAGATTATAAAGTTGCTCTGACGATATTTTGACTTTCTTTTTTCTTCTTCATCCATCTTTTTTTCTGCTGCTGAAAACTTATTTTTTCTTCTTTAGAGCGTGTCTGAAAATTTCATGCAGTTGATCCGATTTTTTGCATAAAACGTTCCAAAACACGACCGTTTTTCAACCGTTTTCTTTCGACACAATTTCTCAGACACGCTTCTGTCCCCTGTTTTGCAGCAACGTTCTCCTTCTTTCATAAAACTGCTTTTTTTAAGGCATCACAAATATAAAACTTCTGCTATAATAAATACCGCACCTACTCCTGTTTTTTCTTTCCAAACAACATCCTGTTTTTTTTGCTGACTTCCTGCATTTTTTCCTTGTCTAACTCATAGTGCCGCATCACCCAAAGCGCGAAAATCCATCCAAGCATCGGCACAATACAATACATAAAAATCGTGGCTATTTTTACCTGAGGAGTAAGTGTATCTTCCACCTGAGGCAGCACTTCAGTAAATCCAATTAACGCGACGATACCGCCAACAAAAATTGTCGCAAGCGATGAAATTACCTGATCTACAAGTGCAAAAAGCGCGCCCATAAATCCCGGCACGTACAGCCCGCTGCGATACACTTCATAATCGGAACAGTCGGCAATCATAGGTACAACAATACTGTTGCTAACCGATTTCGTACCGTTTAAAAAAATGTAAATCAAAAGAAATGCAATTGTCGAGCCAGTCAAGTTGGAAAAAGAGATTCCTTCCACGCGCGCAAACGCCAAAAACAACGTCATTATAAGCTGGCAAAAAATTGCAAGTTTCATAAATAAAGAAAAGGTGTGTTTCTGTCCAATCCGCTGGGCAAGCGATACGCCAAATGTCACAATCGCAAGGTTTGGAAGAATTGTCACAAGCCCAACTTGACCTGCCATTGCATAATTTTTCATCATAATTCCAAACAGCATTACACAGACCGTAACATTATTGTACACCGTGGATGTAAATTTATTTACGGACGCTGAGATAACAAGCTGCCGGATTGGACGATTGTTGCGCAGCACTTCCAAATAATCACGCATTTTAATTTTATTTTTCTCGCCGCCTACCTGATAATGCTCCGGTCTGTCTTTATTCCATATTCCGACAAGCCCAAGCACCGTACAAAGCACGGAAATTCCCGCAATTACAAGAGTAAATTGCTGAAATAATTTTGGATTTGTATAGCTCCCATACTTGGGTATTAAATATGCCGCCGTGTACAAAGAGATCCCGCCATAACATGAAGTGACAAACAGCGAATCAAAATAACTTACAAGCGGGCGCATTTTCGGGTTGTCTGTCATTACTGTCTGCCCGGACTTTGCAACAATCATCTGAAAGGTATACCCAAATACATAGACAACATAAACTGCTACAAAATACGGCAGACGCAGCGCCGTTGGAATTTGGTGCGTTGTATTAAACATCAAAAGCACGCTCACAAGCATCAAGACATTGCCAAGCACCATAAATGGACGAAATTTTCCAAAACGCCCCTCAAATCGATCTACAATAAAACCGATCATCGGGTCAATCAATCCGTCAAACACTCGCAGCGCTGTCAACAGCGCCGACGCAAAAATTACTGTAAATCCAACAATACCGTTCACATAGTAAGACACATATTCCATCAGCACCAAATATAGCGTTGTCGCCGCTGAATTCAGCGAAAACAACGCTATCTGAAATGCACTTGCATTATTATATTTTGAATCTAGGTCTTTGGTTGTAAATATCATACGCCTTTCCCGGTTTCCCGGACTCCTTATCCCCTTTTTTCTAGCTATGCTGCAAACCATATCCAAAAACAGCGCCGACTGTGTTTCCCCTCACGGTCTTTGCCTGGCATAATTGCACTTCTCATAACCTAGACCCATTTTAAATAGTTTCCCGAACATTGTCAACTTAAGCTTTTCTTAACAAATATAATAAGCAAAAATATAGCATCAAAAAGATTTTATTTCTCCTTTCAAATCATAAATTTCATACATAGCCAGCATATTTTGATATGTCATTTTTCGCGCCAACAGTTGCTGGTAAGTGACTGTTTTCACTTTTCCTTCTGCTTTCAGTTTCTCCATCTTTGATAAAATATCTGCGTATTCTTTCTGAACTGCTGCAAACATAGATTCAAAGGCAGCCAAACGGGTATTCTTACATTCCTTTTGAACCGCGACAATGGTAAATTCACCTGGCAATTTTTGATTTGTCCATGCTGGATGTTCGTCAAACCGCTGCAAAACAAAGCCGCTGTCAACTACCGCATTAATAATCTCACTTATTGTATATTTTCGGTAACTGCATTTTGGCATTTGGGCGCGAATCTCATCTTCAAAAAAACGTGCGTGCGCCATCTCGCCCTCAAATATTTCCGTGGAAAAATAACCTGCCCGCGGCAATTTCTGCTCAAATTCCAAAAGATCACTTATCTTAGTAAACGGGTGAAAATCGCTGCATATCATTTTCCCTCCTGCTTTTAACAGTAAGTGCATCTTTTGCATAAAAGCGTCAATATCATGAAAATAATGTAAAATACCACCTTCCATAAAAACAATATCAAAACATCCGCCATACTGTTCTGCATCAATCTCCAAAACATCACAAACCACATAATCCAGCTCTGTACCTGCTGCCTTTGCCAGTTCAAGGGCATATTTTTGATTGTCTTTTGAAATATCAAACACGGTCACTTTCGCGCCGAGAAGCGCAAGCGGAACCGCTTTTTTCCCGCAGGAACCGCAGATATTTGCAATACGCATTCCCTTGTAAGTATCAAAATATGCCGCATACTTTTTTAATTCTCCAACCGGATTTTGTCTGATTTTTTCCGCTCTGACCTCTGGAAGCCCCACTTCTTTTATCCAAAATTGGTATGCATTATATTCCCATGCCGCTTTGTTTTGAATACTGTAATCTATCACAATCGTTTTCCTTTCAAGTGCAAATATTTATTTTAACTTTTTTAGTTCTTCTCACTTGAATTTTATTTTCCCCTCAAAATTTTTTGTTTTAGCTGCTGCGGGCTTGATATCCACAAAACTTGGATTTATGCCTGTATCGGATATTGATACAAAGAATTAAAGAGGCTTTTTCATTATGCTCATACTTTCTTCGAATTTGGCGCCATTATAATAATTCGTTGTGTAAAGAACATCAAATCCAGCTTTTTTATAATAATCTACATGGGACAAGGTACAAAGATACAAAAAGTCAAATCCGATACTTTTGGCATAATTGCATATTTTGCTGATAAAAGCCAGCCCAACATGCTGATTCCTGTATTTTTCATCCACAAACAAAAAATCCAGCCATGGTGAATTGCTGTCATTCTCTGCACAGCTTTCTTTTACGATTGCAGCAAAGCCAATAACCTTATGATTCAAAATTGCTGTATATACTTTCTCATACTCCTCAAAAGCATAGTCAGACAACAATTCCGCAAGATAAGAACCTGTTCCCTGAAATGAACAGGTCTTCGCATAGCAGATTAAGTCTTTCATTAATATTGCAGATGTACTAACATCTACAATATCATAATTCATAATATCCTTATTTTCCATTCCTATAATCCACCTTTCTGCGAAAAGTACTTATAAAGTTATAAACCGTTTTCTCATTCCGCTTGTTGTGCTTCTTATAATATACATTGCCGTTTCAATAACATTTCCCCTGCCGAAAGACAGGGGAATCTAAGTGGATTACCAAAATATAGCAAATCCTAATCGTTCATATAGCCATTGCTATTGAGATAATCAGCCGCAGTCTTTTAAGCTACTCCAAGCTCTCCCATCTGCGCAGTATACAACTTGTAATACGCGCCTTTTTTCGCCATCAGTTCATCGTGCGTACCGCATTCTTGTATACCTCCATCGGAAATATACATAATCTTATCACAATTTTTAATTGTTGACAAGCGATGCGCGATAATAAAAGATGTCCGTCCTTGTAACATCGCGTTTAATCCCTGCTGCAGCGCCTTTTCCGTCTGGACATCAATACTTGACGTCGCCTCGTCAAGCACTAAAATCGCCGGGTCAGAAAGCAATGTGCGCGCAAAACTGATCAACTGCCGCTGCCCCTGCGACAAAAGAGAGCCGCGCTCCTTTACTTCTGTCTGATAGCCGTCTGCCATCGATTCAATAAAGGAATCTGCACAGACTACTTTTGACGCTTCTTTGATCTCTTCTGCTGTGGCATCCAGTTTGCCATAACGGATATTATCCTCGATTGTCCCGCTGAAAATAAAGCTGTCCTGCAGCATAATACCCATCTGAGACCGAAGAGAATGTAGCGTCACTTTGGAAATATCCTGGTCATCCACCAGCACACGCCCGCTTGTAACATTGTAAAAGCGCGAAATAAGATTGACAATCGTACTTTTTCCCGCGCCGGTCGGTCCTACCAAAGCGACACTCTCCCCCGGGTTTACCGTAAAAGAAACATGCTCCAGCACATGCTGCCCCGGCTCATAGCCAAAACATACATCATCAAATGTAACTTTTCCCTTAATTTTGGGCAGCTCGCCCGCTCCAGGCTCGTCGTCAACGGTTACTGGCTCATCCAATGTCTCAAAAATGCGTTCCAGATAAGCAATATTATTGATAAAGTTATTAAAAATATTGCCCAGGTTCATAATCGGCTGCCAAAATCTTGATGCGTAGGAACTGATTGCGACAATCGTTCCGAGCGACACGGCTTCTGGTCCTAAAACAAGCAGACCGACCGCAAAAATCGCCGCGCGCACAACAACTGCTATATCGTCGATCGCAGGCCAGACAAGGTTTGAATATCTGATCGCTCCCATCCATGCATCTTTGCATTTTCCCGAAAGCGTCTCAAAAATTTCTGCGTTTTCTTCCTCGCGCGCAAAGATCTGCGTAATGCGCGCGCCTGCAATATTTTCCTGCAAATAGGCGTTTAAGTTTGAATTTTTATTTGAAACCTGCTGCCACGCTCTTCTTTGATGTTTCTTAATATAGGATAGAACCGCCGCAAGCACTGGAACACCAGCAAACACAACAAAAGAAAGCTTTACATCCACAAGAAGCATAAAAATTACAATAAACACCATATTAAGTATTTCAAGCACAACATTAATCAGTCCATTGGAAAGCATATCCGATACAGAATTCACGTAATTGACAACGCGAATCATAATTTTTCCATGCGGTCTGTCATCGTAGTACTGAAATGGCAATTTTTGCAGATGAGCAAATAAATCTTTGCGAATATCAAAAATAATGCTCTGCCCTACCACGGTCATAATGCGCGAACGTATTGTGGAAAATGCAATGCTGACTATGTATGTTACAGCAAGCAAAATCACTAATCCGACAAGCATTTTTTTGTCTTTCTGCGGAATTGCTTCATCGAGCGCCTTCTGCACAATCACGGGGTTTAACAATCCGGTAATCGCCGCGAGCGCGCTGATAAAAAGAGCAAGCACCATACGCTTCACATATTTTTTTACGTACACAGAAGCCCGGAGAAGATGGTGAAAGTCAAAAGGAGTCTCTAACACCTCATCTTCCTTAAATGTATTTCTTGCCATCCTACTCGCCTCCTTTCTCCGCCGCGCGGGCAAATAATTCTTCACCGCCCTGCAGCTTGACAAGCTCATAATAATAACCGCGTTTCTTTAACAATTCTTCATGATTTCCCGACTCTTCAATTCGACCATCCTTTAATACTAAAATTTTATCCGCCTTGCGCGTCGAGGAAATTCTCTGCGCGATAATAATTTTTGTACAGGTAAATTCCAGATGTTCCAAACTGTCTTGAATATGTTTTTCTGTTTCCAAATCAACTGCAGAAGTAGTATCATCCAGTATTAAAATGGCTGGTTTAATCGCCATTGCACGGGCGAGAGAAATTCTTTGCTTCTGTCCGCCGGAAAGCCCGACGCCGCGCTCCCCGACAATAGTATTGTAGCCTTCCGGCATCTTATTGATAAACTCTGCCGCCGCGGAATATCCTGCATATCTCGTTACGCGCTCAAATGGCATTGAGCTGTCGCCGTAGGCAATATTTCCGTCAATTGTATCAGAATAGAGCAAAACATCCTGTGTTGCAAGTCCGATATTTTTTCGAAGATCGTGCAATTTATAATCCCGAACATCCACGCCATCGACAAGCACCTGACCTTCCGTCGGGTCATAAAAACGAGGGATCAGCTGAATCAGAGAAGTTTTTCCACATCCTGTCTCCCCCATAATCGCGATTGTCTCACCAGGATTTGCTGTAAAACTAATATGGTGAAGAACTGGACGATGCTCATAAGCAAAGCTGACATCCCGAAATTCAATCTTCCCATTGAAATGTCCTTCCGCCGCAACCGGATTTTCTCGATCTACAATTGTTGGCTCAGAGTAATAAATTTCCATCACTTTGTTTGAAGCTGCTGAAAAACGCTGAAATTCGTTCATAATACCGCCAAGCTGCCGCATTGGGTTCGCCAGCGCCCAAGTCAATCCAGAGAACGCAACGTACTCGCCCATTGTAATCTGCCCGCCAATCAAAAACATTCCTCCGACAAGCAGCAATACTACTGGAAGCAGATTGGCAAATGTTTCTACATAAGGGTAAAAATGCAGCCAGACAAACGCTGTTTTTTTGTTTGTTTCGGAATAATCGCGGTTGCGCTCGTCAAATTTCTCAATTTCGTGCTGCTCTCTCGCAAATGCTTTTACCACGCGGTTTCCAGCAATATTCTCCTGTGCGGCTGTATTCATCAGCGCAAGCTTTTCTCTCAAAGCAGCATGCATCGGTGCAACCTTGTTTTTAAACAGCACGATAATCAGAAAGATAAACGGTGCAATTGCAAGCAGGCAGAGCGCAAGCTTCCAATCCATATAAAAAAAGTAAACTGCTGCCGCTGCCATCAGGGAAAATGATTCTACAATCATTCGAACTACCCATGCAACCATATGACGCACTGCATCCAGGTCACCAGTCAAACGTGTCATTAAATCGCCTGTTCGGTAATTGTCATAAAACTTCATATCCTGATGTTCAATTTTACCAAACAGATAGTTTCGGATACGGTACAATACCTTTTGAGACACACTCTCAAAGTCCAAGCAGGTTATGTACACAATAATGGTGCGGAATACTGTAACCAGCACCATCCCTACAATCAGGCCAACCAACAGGTTCCTTTTGTTTTGCAGGTTTTCTGCTGCACTCTCTCCGGTCAGGAACAGATCAACAATTTTTTCCGAAAAGACCGGGACTGTCAGCTGCAGGATATTGTACAGAACAGTGCCAAGAATACCAGCAATATACGCCGCCCGGTATCCTTTCATGTTTTCCCACAGCCATTGCATTTTTGTCTTTCTGGCTTCCATAATACCCTCCATGTTTCTTCTTTGTTGCAATATTTAAAAACTTGCCTACAAATATTATACCTTTTGCTCCCTCTGAATAAATTCCTCCTGAAGAACACTTCCACGGTTCGCTAAAGTATTTATCCTCTTTTGGTCGGTGCGAACTGCGTTGGTATAATATCTTGCGCTATTATACATCATAAAGGTCAAAATTCAATGTTTTTTCTGATATCAAAATGGATTATTCCATGCTGTCATAATCTCCCATTTTTTTATGAAATAAATAAAAATACTCGCGCTTTTCCTTATGTGAATACAGCCTTCGCTGATGCCTTTGCGCATAAAAAAGTGAAAACACAGAATGCTTTCACCTTTTAATTACAGAATAAAAATATTTATACTTCCCGTTCAAATCCCAAAAATCTTGTCCCTTGAAATTTCAATGTTCCAAAATCCTGTTCCACAAGCATTCCATACTCTCTGCCAGATACCCGAAATTCCATGCGATCGCCGCTCTCCACTTCAAATGTCAAATAATAGCTTGTACTTCCTGTATTCATTGCCATATTGTTATGATGGTGATGATACGAAAATTCTTCCCGCTTCGCAACCACTGTTGCAAACACACTTAACACAGGTGCCTGATTATTTGTGTTCCATTGGCGAACTCCCCGCAAGGCATTGACAATCACCATTGCAAGAATAGCCAAAAAAACAACCATAAAAAGAACTCTAAATAAAGAAAAATCTAAGCGAAAAAAATGAACCATAAACATACTCCCTCCTTTTTTACCTTATTTTGAGAACATGGTATCCTTTGAAAAATGCTCAAAGCAAACCTCAAAACCGCAGCGCAGCAAGGTTTTGAGGTCGCGGAGCGCGCTCACAAGTCCATATTTTAAACTGCTGGAAACAAAAAGCATGTTTTTACAGCTTAAAATATGAACTTATTCATTTTGCTTTTCACGGATATTATACCATATCGTATAAAAAAAAGTAAAGGAAGCTTTTCTTGTGATTTATTGTTCTTTCAAATCCTGTTTTTTTCTCCATTTCCGAGAAAGTTTCTGAACTTCACATACAATAATCGGGATAATCGATAATCCAAGAACGATCGCCCAATCCAAAAATTTTAACGGGACTACCTGAAAAATCACGGACAGAGGTTCTATAGTCAGCACTGCCGCCTGCAAAAGCCCGCACACTGCAAATGCTACCACCATTTTATGGTTGCTGAAAAAACCAACTTCAAACAAAGAGCGAGCGCTTCTCATATTCCACGCATGAAACAGCTGTGAAAAAGAAAGCACGGCAAAACAATAAGAACTTCCTCCAAGCAAATATGCTACTACCGCAAGCATTCCGATCATAACGCCTTCTAAAATAATCTGTCCAACCAATCCATCAGAAAAAAGTCCTTTGTTTGGCGGGACAGGAGGACGTTTCATAATACCTTGTTCTGGCGGTTCTACTCCAAGCGCAATCGCTGGAAGAGAGTCCGTTACAAGATTTACCCAAAGAAGCTGTACTGCTGCAAG
This sequence comes from uncultured Lachnospiraceae bacterium, assembly GCA_947086895.1. Classification (GTDB taxonomy): domain Bacteria; phylum Bacillota; class Clostridia; order Lachnospirales; family Lachnospiraceae; genus RGIG4057. The sequence goes on from CAMUAR010000007.1 coordinate 67,456, forward strand.
CGGCGATGGAAGTCTGCATAAAATCGCAGTAAATATTGTTATAATTTCCCCGATATTGCTGGAAAGCAAAAAATGAATGGACTTTCGTATATTATCATAAATTCCTCTTCCTTCTCTCACCGCTTCAACAATCGTCGCAAAATTATCATCCATCAAAACCATATCTGCTGCATTTTTTGCGACATCTGTACCATTTTTTCCCATCGCACAACCAATGTCCGCCGCTTTCAGTGCCGGGGCGTCGTTTACACCGTCACCAGTCATCGCCACAATCTCACCCGATTTCTGAAGAGCCTTTACAATTCGAACCTTATGTTCTGGCGACACGCGCGCAAATACCCGATAGCGCCGGATATTTTGCACCAATTCTTCCTCGCTCATCTGATCGAGCTTTTTTCCAGTGACCGCTTCTTTATCCTGAGTAAGTATCCCGATTTCATGGGCGATTGCACTGGCAGTGACAACATGATCTCCTGTAATCATCACCGGAGTAATTCCCGCCTCAAGACATGTTCGCACACATGCCGCAGCTTCCTTCCTCGGCGGATCAATCATTCCCATCATCCCCAAAAAGACCATATTTTCTTCTGGTTTTCCTGTACAGTCCGGCTGGTAGGCAACTGCAATCACCCGCAATGCCTGGCTGCTCATCTGCTGATTTTTGCGCTGTATCCCCTCGCGAATCTCCTCTGTCATCGGATAAATTCTTCCGTCTTTATCATACCTTGTACACCGCGAAATCAGTACGTCTGGCGCTCCTTTTGTAATCCGAAATCCTCCAGAAGAATTATTATGTACGGTTGTCATACGCTTGCGGGATGAATCAAACGGAATTTCGCCAATGCGCGCAGAGTTATCCAATAATTTTTCTGGATCTCCCCCAATTCCTGCCAATGCCCGCACAAGCGCAAGTTCTGTCGCCTCGCCTCCCCACTCGCTGCGCTCCTTTTTGGCACGTGCTTTAAAAATTCCTTTTGAACCAGTTCCCGACATCACTTTTTTCTGAACATTACAGCATAAAACAGCCGCCTTTAAAATACGGGAGGATTCCGAATCCGACGGTTTTAACATTCTGACCGAATCGCAAAGCTGAACAACGGTCATTTCATTCTCTGTAAGAGTTCCTGTTTTGTCCGAACAAATCCATGTTGCACTTCCAAGTGTCTCCACTGCCGGAAGTTTTTTCACCACCGCTTTTTTCACTGCCATCCTCTGCACGCCAAGAGAAAGCATAATTGTTACCATACCTGGCAACGCTTCTGGAATCGCCGCCACAGCAAGGCTTACACTTGTCATAAACATATCAAACATTCCGCGCCCTTGAATTGTCCCCATCAAAAAAATAACAACACAGATGGATAAGGCTGCGATTCCAAGCCACTTTCCAATTGCTGCAAGCCGCCGCTGCAATGGTGTATCCGGCGCACTGTCATTTAAAATCATATCTGCGATCCTGCCAACTTCGGTCTGCATCCCCGTCGCTGTAACAACAGCTGTGCCGTGTCCTGATGTGATAATTGTTGTTGAATAAAGCATATTTACTCGGTCTGCAAGAAGTGTTCCTTCTTTACATTTCATATTTGCTTCTTTTTTTACTGGCATAGATTCCCCAGTCAAAGAAGATTCATCGGCTTTTAACGCTACACCAGATAATAAATGTGCATCCGCCGGCACATACTGCCCTGCTTCCACCTCGATAATATCACCTGGAACCAGCTTTACTGCCGGAATTTCCATACGTATTCCGCCGCGCACCACCATTGCTAACGGAGCAGAAATACTTTTCAGCGCTTCCAGCGATTTTTCCGCCTTTTCTTCCTGTATCACTCCAAGCACAGCATTGAGCAAAACAATCGCGAGAATAATAATGGAATCCGTAAAATCCGCTTCTCCATTCATTGCACCGACAAAAAATGATACGATCGCCGCTGCAATTAAAACAAGAATCATAAAATCCTGAAACTGCTCAAAAAAGCGTATCAAAAAGCCTTTTTTCTTTTTTTCCGAAAATTCATTTTTCCCATACTGTCTAAGCCGTATTGTTGCCTCCTTTTCGCTTAGCCCCTGTTCTAAATGACTGCCTAGTTTTTCTAGTGCTTCCTCCTTGCTTAATGTATGCACAATATCCCTCCACCGCCAAATTCTATATAGAAAATAGTATGAGCCTTAGCATGTCCCTATGAATTGGTGTTGTACCATTATTCTTGTTTTTCCCCTTTACATTTATCTGCTTTTCCTATAAAATACAGCTACAGAAATACTAAAGCAGCAGATCATACAAACTTTTAATTATTTCTGATATAAAAAATCATAAAAACAATGTAAAGACTGAATATTTTTTATTTTCAGCCTTTCATGAAAAAGCTGTGTACGCGGCAGAATGTGAGGAAATTAAAATTATGAAATATGGAATGCTTGTACTAGATATTGACGGCACTCTGACAAATTCAAAAAAAGAAATTACAAAAAAGACAAAGGACGCCCTGATTGACCTGCAAGAGCGCGGCGTTCGAGTTGTGCTCGCATCGGGCAGACCTACCCCTGGTATTCGGGCAGTTGCAGAAGAATTATCTCTCGCGCATTTTTCAAACTTTATTTTATCCTTTAATGGAGCAAAAATTATAAACTGCGGCAGCGATCAAGCAATCTATCAAAAAACAATTCCTGTGAATCTGATTCCGCAAATTTATCAGGCAGCACTGGAAAACAGCGCAGGTCTTATTTCCTACGAGGGCGACTCCGTAATTGCCGCCACAGACATTGATGAATATATGGCGCTGGAAGCACGTGTCAACCGTATGCCGATTCACAGGGTGGAAAATTTTGATAAGTATGTTACTTTTCCAGTTAATAAATGCCTGATGACTGCCACTCCAAAGTATGCAGAAGAATTAGAAAAAATACTGAAAAAACAATTTTATGGACAATTAGATATCTATCGTTCGGAACCTTATTTTGTTGAATTGATGCCGAACGGCGTGGATAAAGCCCAGTCCGTCAACCGGCTCGCCGGCAGTCTTGGACTAAATCGTGAACAGATTGTCTGCTGCGGCGATGGCTTTAATGATATTTCGATGATTGAGTATGCCGGTCTTGGTGTTGCGATGGAAAATGCTCAAGAAAAAGTGCGTGAACGAGCGGATTATGTTACCGCTTCCAATGATGCGGATGGTATTGTTCAGGTTATTGAAACATTTTTTTAACATTGGAATGTACCTGAAAAACGGATTGCTTTATCAATCTGCCAAAACAGGATAAAAACCATACAAAAATTATGGAGCTTTTCATTTCCTTTTGCACGATTTTTATTTTTCAAACACACCCTATAACAAACAATATTTATTTTATATTTTCCAATAAATTTATCCAATCTTTTCCACATAAATCTTTGCTTTAAAATAATACTAAAAAATAAAAATATCAGTTCTTTTTCAACAGTATTTTCCTGAAAAAGAGCTGATATTTTATTTTGCTGCACATTATATTTTATATATGTTCTGCTTGCGCCGCAACTTCAATGATCGAAAAACGAAATACGGGCGAATTTTATTGAAAAGGTTATCGAAAATATCCAAATTTTTTACGGTGTTCTTCTTTCTGCTTATACATACGAGAATCTGCCTGCCGGATAAATTCCTCCACGGCAGTTTCCGCCGACGCTTTTGCCTGCATAAGTCCAAGACTGAAACCAACTTGATACTTTTTTCCATCTTTCTCATTATGTTCATCAAAAAGTGCCTTTAATTTCCTTCCAAACTGAACTGCCACTTCCTCTGGAACATTTCCTGCAATCATAAATTCATCGCCGCCAATGCGCGAACAAAACATTTTGCTTCCACACACTTTTGTCAAAGCCTTTGCGGTAAAAACAATCGCCTCGTCACCTTCGCTGTGTCCATAAGTATCATTGATATACTTTAAATTGTCCATATCAACCGAAATCACAGCGACGGGAACCCCCTCACGAACACTCTCACTATACATTTTATGAAGTTGTTTGAAAAAACCACGACGGTTTAAAATTCCAGTGAGAGAGTCATATAAAGACTGCATCTCAAGCTTTTCGATCAAAAGCCCTTGTTCTGTCTTGTATTTTAGCGTTTCAAGCAGAGTGCTGATGGAATTTCCAAAACTTTGCATTCGATGAAACTGGTTTTGATTCGGCTGATAAGTAAATGCAAAATACCCTATTGTCCGGTCAAGTACATGAAGCGGCGCAATTACAATTTGTCCGCTTATACTAAGCTCCTGCGCCATACGCGGAAGCATTTCTTTTTGCCGGAAGCGAATACCATGATGATACTCCTTTCCATCCTGATATAAAACGCACTCAATCCATTCTGTATAACCTCTTACGCCAGTAAATTCTTTGTTTAAAATATCCTGTAAAAGCTCTTCATCTTCAATATAATTATCCACAATGCAAATCCAGCACTTTGAGACAGAAAGCATCTCAAGATGCTCCGTCATCTGCTCAGCAGCTTCTTTAATGGAACTGCACTCTGATAATTCTGCTGTCATATTCATCAAACGATTGACAAAGTACCGATCAATATTGATATCATTATAGAGCGACTGTACAAGATTATTTCGTTTTTCTATATTGTTTACATGCGCACAACCACAGCTTTCCCCATAAACAACTTTATAATCAAGCACAATCTCATGCAGAACATTGCCGCCGTCAAACAATAGTTCCAATGATCGAAACGCACAATCTACTGCATTGGCTGTATCCACACATACCGTTGTCAGACTTGGAATATGATCCATTCCCTCGCGCAGACCGCCAAAACCAGTAACTGTAACATCTTCTGGCACACGGTATCCTGCCTCCTGCAATTTTCGGCATACAGTAATTGCTGTCATATCGTTGGTACAAATAACTACATCTGGAACTTTTTTATTTTTTAAAGAATCCTTACCTTCCAATAAATCCATATTTTTTTTCTGTGTAAATTCAAAACAATTCTTATTTGACAAAGAGGACTGCACAAGATAGCCTTTTTCTTGCATTATATGAAAAAAGATCTCTCTTATTTTTTTAGAATCAGAATCTTCTTTAACATCGTCCACAAGCTCTATACGCTGAAATCCATGTTTATTCACAATATGCTGGACAAGTTTCTCGATTGCATTGCGGCAGTCAAATACAATATTATAACATCCATCAATATAATGATCGATTGTAATTACTGGAACATTTGCACACTTTGCAGATTTCACAATTGATTCAAGCACATTTTTATCTTTAATTGTTTCAGCAAACACAATGATCCCACTTAACAATTCATAATTGAGCAGGGAATAGATCTCCATCTCTCCCTCATAATACTTTTCTATCATACAAGTGCCGGAGAACGATGTAAAAAAAAGAATCTTGCACTTATATTTTTGAGCCAATTCACAGATTGCGTCAATATATGCTGTTTGGGCATATTCATCGCTCCCTGCTATACAGACCGCAATCACTTTTTCTTTTTGACTGCTATATAGATTGCCCATACCATCATCCCCCTCCAATTGTGCTGCTGCATCTTTTTGAATTTTTACATCCAATCCTCAAATACAGGCAGACCAAACGCATCATACTGCTGACACATTATCCCAATGTATACCATCTCTAATATCTTTCTTACAAAAACATTTTTAAAAAATTTCTATATTGAAACAATGTATGCTCTTGTAATATAAAAAGATATATTTTGATAGTTTTCTTAAAAATCTACTTCCATTATATATCAATTCATTTACTTTTTCAATGTGATTTTATAATTTTACCTATATAACCCAAAAAACAGAATAATCATATCAACTCCCCAAAAATTATGGTATAATATCGACAGATATTATACCAGCGCCGATTCGCGCTCGACCAACAACACTTGACCCTCTAAGTTTTCAGATTGCGCTATGCGCAGAAAAGAGATAAAATATGTTATATATTACTGCTGCACTGTACGAGGAAGCCGCTCCATTTTTAACTGCTCTTTCTCTAAAAAAAGAACCTTCTTTCCGGCATTTTGACTTGTTTCTTGGAGATAATGCAATGCTGCTTTTGACAAAAACCGGAGCAATGCGAGCCGCTGTAGCAACCTCCAGCTTTCTTACCACATTTCCTCCACAAAAAAATGATATGTTCCTCTCTGTTGGAACAGCGGCATGTCTCAATCAAAGCATTCCTTGCGGCAGCGCATTTATTTTACAGCAAATTATAGATGCTGGCTCTGGTCGAAGCGTTTATCCAGAACTTATCTACCGCTCGCCATTTCCAGAAGCAAGGTTGACAACTGTCCCACAAATTATCACATCCGCCGCGACCGAACAAAACAACGCTTCTTATAAGCACATTGTTCCTCCAATGTTATATGATATGGAATCCAGCGGGATCTACGAAGCTGCCATCCCGTATTTTTTATGTGAACAACTGTTGTTTTGTCGTATTGTTTCTGATCATGCCGTTGACTTGACATCACTCTCCTATTCCGAGATTCGTAAAAAAGTTACTTTATACATTACAGAACATACAGAAACAATGATTCGCTGGATACAAAATATTGAAAAAAACAGAAAAGCGCCAAAACAACTTTCTGAAAAACATATAGAATTTTATGAACGTGTCTGCGCTGCACTCCGCCTTTCCACTGCAAGTCAAGCAGAATTGAAACGTATGATACTTTATCTATATTTAAACAATATAGACTATCTATCTGATATGGAACACTTTTTAAGCTTACCACTGCTTTCCCCATGCAAAACAAAAAAGGAGGGTCTTTTTTATCTTGGACAACTTAAAAAACACTTTTTATAACCTGCCATTTTCACATATCTATGTGGAAGAAGAAGCACTTTTTTCGCCGCTCGCTCAAAAACTGATAAAAAAAACTGCGCCAATTGTCATTCATCACTATATGGATATTTTTGGACGCACCCACCAAAACTTTTCTATTCAAAAAGAATCTCCTGCCTTAATTCTCGCTGTAAAACATGGAAATTTTATCTATCCGGGAGCCAATGTATGTCAGAGTTTTGGAAATTCTTATTTCTACTATACTTCTTTTGCAATGAATTGTCCATTTCACTGCGAATACTGCTACTTGCAAGGGATGTACTCCTCCGCAAATATTGTACTTTTTGTCAATACAGAAGACTATTTAAAAGAACTTGCACAATTACTCTGTCAGCATTCGGTATATCTTTGTATCTCTTATGATACAGACTTGCTTGCGCTGGAATATCTTACGGGTTTTCTTGAACATTATCTTTGTTTTGCCGCCAAAAAACATAAACTTGTAACAGAACTGCGCACAAAAAGTGCTGTTCTTCCATCCTTCCTCTTTTCCTTGCCTGAGGAATTAAAGCGCCGGTTAATTTTCGCTTACACATTGTCACCACAGGAAGTCACAGAGCGTTATGAACACAAAACAGCACCGCTTTCTGCAAGGCTTTCCGCCATTCGCTCGGCAGGCAGCGCAGGGTTTCCAATTCGCCTTTGTTTTGATCCTCTGCTGCGCATCCCAAATTTTGAACATATTTATGGAAATTTTATATCTCAAGTACATGCAGCTCTATCCAACATACCAATTCAAGATGCAAGTATTGGCGTATTTCGCATTTCTGACAGTTATCTAAAACAAATGCGAAAAAATCTTCCAGAATCGGGACTGCTTCAATATCCATTTGAAAATACACAACATGTCTGTCATTATGGCGCTCACAGCAGCGAAATGATATCCTTTGTAAAACAACAGCTTTCCAACTGGATACCAGAGGAAAAAATAGATACTTTGGATTTATAAATTTTTACAAACGCTTCTAAAACTCTTTTTTTCTGCAAAAAAACAACGGCATAGTTTTAAACTATGCCGTTGTTTTTTACAGCTTAAACCGGCGCATATTGATATCCAACTGTTCTGCAATTCCCTTAAGAGAAGATGCATTGGTTGCGATATCTTCGATAATCGCTGCAATCTCTGTAACAGAAGCGGAAGTCTGCTCTGTACTCGCTGCGTTCTCCTCCGCGATCGCTGTAAGGTTCTGTACAACATCGACCACATTTCCTCTTGCCTGCTGCATCTCCACTGTTGCCTGTGCAATTGTGCCGACTCCTTGCAAAGTATTGTCGATCTCTTCCTTCACCTTAGTGACAATCGAGCTGGCACTAAGTACCTTCTCATTTTGTCTGCCCATAATATCTTGTACTTCATCCATCGTTCTTACAGCGTTGGCTGTATCACTGAGCAATGAAGCAATAATCTGCTCAATCTGATTTGCCGACTGGTTAGACTGTTCGGCAAGTTTTTGGATCTGTGCAGCAACAACTGCGAATCCTCTGCCCTGCTCACCAGCACGTGCCGCCTCAATAGAAGCATTCAAGGAAAGAAGATTTGTCTCTTCTGCAATTGAAGAAATCAAAGTTGTAGCCTCGCGGATCTTCTGTGCAGATTCGTTTGTCGTGTTTGTCTGCTCATAAATCACACGAACTGCATCAACTGCCTTGCGGTTGATATCATCAAGTTCACTAAGAATTTTTGTTGCACTTTCACTCGCCTCGGCGATATCCTTCGACTTACTGTTCAGCGACGCCACCTCGTCGGATGTTGTATTGATCATCTCCCCGATCGCCACAACGTTCTCTGTCGCGGTCTGTGTTTCGTCAGCCTGTGAAGTTGCTCCAGATGCGATATCTCCTACTGCCTGCTCCACTTGACCAACAGAGCGAATTGTCTCCTGCGAATTTCGATCCAATGCATTGGCAGCATCCATCAAAGCAAGACTCTGTTTTTGAAGATTTCCTATGACCCCGGCCAGCTTTTCCGTCAGCTTCATAACAGCCCTGCTCATCCTTCCGGTTTCATCTTTTCTCTTGTTAAGCTCCTTCTGAGCTTCATCAAATGAGAAATCCAAATCTCCAAGTTTGATAATAATCCTTGTAATCATAGCGATCGGTCGCACCACTAACAAAGCGACAAACAATCCCATTACACCGCAGGCTCCCAATGTACACAAAGCACCGATAATACTTCTTGTAACCATATCATTCATCGGTTCAAGGATATCATCCTCATCCGCCGCAAACACGAGAACAAAATTCATCCTGTCGCTGATATAATAACCGGCATATCTCTGCTTTCCGTTCAAGTTATACCTTACAATCTCCGCATCCGGCTTAATTCCTGACATCATATCTCTTACCAATTCCATAACAATATCGTTATTGGTCTGGTAACCGACCTCTGCCTCATTCGGATGATAGCGGACAATTCCATTCTTATCTACCAGATATGCATAACTTGATGGCACGCCTTTAATATTTGCATCCTGTATAATTGCTCCTGCTGTACCATTATACATCTCATCCTGCATATTATCATACAACAGCTGAAGAGTCCGCCCATAGGAGCTTGCCATATCAAATATGTAGTTCTTGGTTACTTCCAGCATATTGCTTCTCATCATTGGTAAAATAATCACAAGATTAATAACCGTCGCTAGAAGTACTGACAGAATAATAATTCCAAGAATACGAAATTTTAAGGAAAAAATTCCATGCCCCTTCTTTGTTGCATCTGTGTCCATGATTACGTCTCCTATTCTACATAATTTTTGTCGCGTCGTTCCATAGGCGAGTATCCTAAAAGCAACGAATTACAATGTTTCTTTCATCTTACCACTTTCTTTTTCAAAATGCAACAGGAAATGTGCTTCCAGTAAATATATACTATCTACAATTTTTTCCTGTTGCAGAAGGAAAACAGGCTGCCCAGATTTCCTAAGCAGCCTGCTAAGCTGTCTCTGTAATACGACATACAAAGCGCAAACCTGCATGAACCAACTGATTTTATTTTAATTTCAGAACAAAAAATCTTAATTTATAAAATTTTATGTTATAAACAGGTCACTTTCTGCAATACATTTACATACACACTCTTAACAAATTCTTTTCTTTTATAAAATCAAAAAACAGTTTTCTATAAAAGCACAAATCAGCCTGCAACTTTAGCTGCCTTAATCTGCTCGGTCAAAATTGGGAGAATCTTATTTAAATCGCCAACCACGCCGTAATCTGCTACAGAGAAAATTGGAGCTGTCTCATCCTTGTTGATCGCAACGATAATATCAGACTCTTCCATACCAGCCATATGCTGGATTGCACCGGAAATTCCAACTGCAAAATATACATGCGGACGTACCGTCTTTCCAGTCTGTCCTACCTGAAGCTCCTTTGATTTCCAGCCTGCGTCCACAACAGCGCGCGAGCAGCTTACTGTGCCGCCAAGAGCTTCTGCCAAGTCTTCAAGAAGCTTAAAGTTCTCTGCACTGCCAACACCGCGACCGCCGGAAACAAGAACCTTTGCATCCATAATATCAACAACATCAGTCACTGCCTTTACAACTTCAAGAATCTCTACATACTTATGATCTGGTGTAAATCCTGGATTGAACTTCTCAATATTGGCTTTTGCCCCAGATACTTTCTCTCTCTTCTGCATTACTCCAGGGCGAACCGTTGCCATCTGAGGACGGAAGTCAGGACATGCAATTGTTGCTATCGTGTTGCCTCCAAATGCAGGACGTGTCATTAAAAGCTGATTGTGTTTCTGCTCCTTGCCTGGCATCGGATTGATCGGGAAATCTCCAATCTCAAGCTGTGTACAGTCTGCGGTCAATCCAGTGTGAACTCTTGCGGACACTCTAGGTCCTAAATCACGGCCAATTGCCGTCGCACCGACAAGTAAAATCTCCGGCTTATATTTCTGCACAACCGAGGCAAGCGCATGAGCATAAGGCTCTGTCCGGTACTCGTTCAGCTCTGGATCATCCACAACAATAACTTTATCTGCGCCGTACTCAGCAAGCTCATCTGCAAGTCCTTCCACATTGCTGCCGACAAGCACCGCAGTTACTTTCGTGCCAAGAGCCTCAGCTAGATCCTTTCCTTTGCCAATCAGCTCAAACGCAATATTGTTAATTACATTATCTACTTGCTGCGCAAAGACATATACGCCTTTATATTCTTCCAAGTTCATTGTTATACCCCTTTCCTGTTCCTCCAGTTTTTAGATGACATGCTTCTCTTTCAGCTTGCCGACAATATAATCAGCAGCTTCCGATGGGTCAAGCGTAACCTGCTCGCCGGTTCCCTTCCTAACTTTGTCAGAAGCTTTTGCAATCTGGGTAGGAGAACCTTTTAAGCCTAAATTGGAGTCATCAACATCCTTCAGATCAGCTCTGCCCCACACGGTAATCTCAGCCTTATACGCATCAAAAATTCCGCCTGGTGTCATATAACGCGGCTCATTTAACTCCGCAAGAGCTGTCACAAGACAAGGCATCTTTGCTCTCAAAACATGATATCTATCATCAAACTGACGCTCAACAATAACGCTGTCACCCTCTACCCTAAGATTCTGTGCATAAGAAATAACAGGGATATCCAAATGCTCGGAAATCTGCGGTCCAACCTGAGCGGTATCGCCGTCGATCGCCTGACGTCCCGTGATAATCAGATCATACTCTAAATTGCGCAGCGCACCTGCAATCGTCTGAGAAGTTGCCCATGTATCCGCACCGCCAAGCACACGGTCTGTAACGAGAATTCCTTTGTCCGCGCCCATTGCAATCGCCTCGCGTAGCACTTCCTCCGCTTTTGGAAGTCCCATTGTCACTACAGTAACTTCCGCGCCGTACTGATCCTTTAATCTAAGTGCAGCTTCAAGACCTGCCTTGTCGTCCGGGTTCATGATTGTCATCATAGAAGCCCTGTCCAAAGTACCATCTGGATTGAACTTTACACCACCCTTGGTATCAGGAACCTGCTTAATACAAACAACAATTTTCATTGTATTTTCCACTCCTTATATTTTTCTGCTTTCACTGTTATGTTCCCATATATACTGCATACAGCACGTTTGTCAATTCTCACCGCCGCGCTGATTGCAAAAACGAAGCCTTATTTTAACAGCGCTGCGCTGATTACCATTCTCTGCACTTCACTTGTACCTTCATAGATTTCAGTAATCTTTGCATCGCGCATCATACGCTCAACTTCGTACTCTCTTGTGTAACCGTAACCGCCGTGCAGCTGAACTGCCTTTGTCGTCACATTCATCGCCATCTCCGCTGCATAGAGCTTTGCCTGCGCTGCTTCAATGCTGTAGGAAGTCTTATGATCCTTCGCGTACTGATCTTTTGTGCGCGCAGCCTTATATACAAGCATCTGTGCTGCCTGAGCCTGCGTCGCCATATCTGCAAGCTGGAACTGCGTATTCTGGAACTGTCCAATCGCGCGTCCAAACTGCTTTCTTTCCTTCACGTAAGCGACTGTCCTGTCAAGCGCACCTTCACCGATGCCGAGCGCCTGTGCTGCAACGCCGATGCGTCCGCCGTCCAGCGTATGCATCGCAATGCCAAAGCCCTTGCCCTGCTGCCCTAAAATATTTTCCTTCGGGATGCGGCAGTCAGTAAAAATCAGCTCATAAGTGGAAGAACCGCGAATACCCATCTTCTTTTCTTTCGTTCCGAAAGAAAATCCTGGGGTACCCTTTTCTACAATAAACGCAGAAATTTCTTTTGTCTTTCTGCCCTTCTTTTCAATAATACCAGTGACAGCAAAAATAATATAGACATCTGCCTGCTTGCCGTTTGTGATAAAGATTTTGGAGCCATTCAGCACCCATTCATCCCCCTCAAGCACAGCCTTTGTCTGCTGCCCCTGAGCATCTGTACCTGCACCTGGCTCTGTCAATCCAAATGCGCCAAGCTTTCTTCCGCTTGCTAAATCGGGAAGATATTTCTGCTTCTGCTCCTCTGTGCCATAAGTCAAAATTGGATCACAGCAGAGAGAAGTATGTGCAGACACAATAATCGATGTTGTGCCGCAAACTTTTGCAAGCTCTTCTACACACATGACATAGGTCAGCACGTCACATCCCTGTCCGCCGTACTCCTTCGGCACCGGAATACCGAGAAATCCCGCCTTCGCCATCTTCTCCACTGTGGCTTTCGGAAATTCTTCTGTCTCATCAACTTCTACTGCAAGAGGCTTTACCTCCTTCTCAGCGAACTCTCTAAAAAGCGCCCGCGCCATTTCATGCTCTTTACTTAATGTAAAATCCATGATCTGCATTCCTCCATATTATTCCTGTTCTCAATCCCAACAAGGGATTTTTTAACTGTCCGTCGTGATGCCTTCAACCGCTTGCTCCATCTTAAACAATTCTTGGAAATGGCGGCACTTCTCTGACTACTTTCTACAGCGATCTGTAAAACGGCGTTCTGCAGACTTTAAAACACTGTCTCTTTATAAGACCAAAACCTGCAATCAAGCCGCCCTATAACCACACAATTGTTCTCGTGTCTTTACAGAAAATATAGCCAGTCTCCATAAATAATTGTTTTGATTCCTGCTTTTCTAATTCTGTAAACTTTTTGCTTTATAGATCTTACAGCCAAACTTGTTTGGTTTACCTTCGAATCTTTACAAGCGTTCATTTGGGCAGCTTTTGCCCTGTAATATAAGGATAACCCAAGTTCAGCAGCCCTTGCGGGAAACTCCCGCAAAGCCTGCCTGAAAGTCAAAACTATTTGCTGTAATCATAGAATCCTTTGCCAGTCTTCTTGCCAAGTTTGCCTGCGCGAACCATCTTGCGAAGCAGCGGATGCGGGCGATACTTTGGATCGCCGGTCTCATTCTGCAAAACTTCCATAATGGCAAGTACGATATCAAGACCAACCAAATCACCGAGTGCAAGCGGTCCCATCGGATGAGAAGCGCCAAGCTTCATCGCCTCATCGATATCCGAAACACTTGCGATGCCATCTGCATAAATGCCGATTGCTTCATTGATCATTGGAATCAAAATGCGGTTTACAACAAACCCTGGTGCTTCCTTTACCTCAACTGGCGTCTTGCCAATCTCAACAGCGATAGTCTTAATCTTTTCCACTAACTCTGCCGGAGTGTTTTCGCCTGCAATAACCTCAACAAGCTTCATTCTATCCGCCGGATTGAAGAAGTGCATACCGATCATCGGACGGTCAAGACCTGCGCCGATCTCAGTAATCGAGAGGGACGAAGTATTTGTCGCAAAAATGCAATCTGGCTTCACAATCGACTGAAGCTCAGAAAATGTTGTCTTCTTAATCTGCATATTCTCTGGAGCAACCTCGATCACCAAATCGCAATCCGTGCAGATATCTTTAAGACCTGTCACAATCTTGGCAGCAATTGCGTCCGCCTTCTCCTGGGTGATCTTTTCTTTGCCTACAAGAAATTTCAGATTCTTTAAAATTCTATTCTTACCGCCATCGGCAAATTCCTGCTTAATATCACATAAGCAAACTTCATAACCGTCTGTCATAGCAAACGCCTGCGCAATGCCAGCACCCATTGTTCCCGCGCCAATAATACCTACTTTCATTTTCTGTCCTGCTACTAAAAACGTATCCAAAAATGTATACGCCGGATGATTCGCTGCAATCCCACAGTTTACAGTTACTGCTTCAACCTATAGATCCGTCAGCTTTGCAGCTTTTCATCGAATTAGCTTTTCCTTTCCTAAGATTTCTTTTTTTGCCCTCGGTTTTTAAAACCTGACCATCTGTAACTGCGCTCACAAATTTCTATAACCTTTGTTATACCGGGCTATTTTAACGGAACTAGGGCTTTCGTTCCGCAGCTTTGCCGCGCTTTTCTATGTGAAAAATCTTTCTTAAATATTGCTGATATTTAACAATTCTTAAATGGAACTACTTTCAGCTTCTTCTCTTTATCTTTTTCAAGGAAATTGCCCATTCCTGCCTTCTGATCTTCTGTCTCAAAGCAGTCGCCAAACAACTTCTCCTCAATTACAATCGCCTGATCCATATCAACCTGAAGTCCATCATTGATCGCTTTCTTGCAGTTTCTCACTGCAATCGGTGCGTTTGCTGCAATTGTGGAAGCAAGCTTCTTTGCAGCAGGAATCAGCTCTTCCAGCGGATATACATTATTTACAAGACCAATGCGGTAAGCCTCGTCAGCTTTGATATTGCGCGCGCCGTAGATCATCTCTTTTGCTTTGCCTACCCCTACGATTCTTGCGAGTCTCTGTGTGCCGCCAAATCCTGGCGTAATGCCAAGCCCTACCTCCGGCTGACCAAACACAGCGTTCTCTGAACAGATACGAATATCGCAGCTCATAGAAATCTCACAGCCGCCGCCAAGGGCAAAACCGTTGATTGCAGCAATCACCGGAATCGGGAATGTCTCAAGCTTGCGGAACACGTCGTTGCCTTTTTTGCCAAACGTCTCGCCCTCCGCTTTTGTCAGGGTGCTCATCTCCGCGATATCCGCACCAGCGACAAAGGACTTCTCACCAGCGCCCGTCAAAATCAGAGCGCGCACTGTCTGAAGATCAACCGAGTCAAGTGTTTTATCCAACTCGTCAAGCACCTGGCTATTCAGTGCATTTAACGCTTTCTGACGGTCGATTGTAATTGTACCGACAGCGCCTTCCACTTCATATTTGATAAATTCCATCGGATTTTTCTCCTTCTATTTCATACCAAATCAGCGGGGAACCCCACTGATTTTCAAGAATAGGTAATTGATTGTTTTTCAAGTTTGACGCTCTCCTGCCAAAAGACAGGGGATTCTCGCTTCGCCCACCACAGCCTTAAAAGGTCTTACACAATGTCCACGAGTGTATTGGTTTCGGTGCGCCCCACCGTACCTGTTTCTTTTTTGTGCAGGCAGGGCGGCAAGTTTTTTGCACGCCGCCCGTTCCCTGCAAAAAATCCGTTTTTAATCCTCGATCTTTACGATTGTGGAGCATCCCATGCCGCCGCCGATGCACAGAGTCGCAAGACCTGTCTTTGCGCCTTTTGCCTGCATCTCATGCAGCAGAGTTACAAGAATACGGCAGCCGGAAGCGCCAACCGGATGTCCGAGTGCAATCGCACCGCCATTCGGGTTCAGCTGCTTGTCCACGTCGATGCCAAGATCTTTGCCCACTGCGACAGACTGAGCAGCAAACGCCTCGTTTGCCTCAATAATATCGAAATCTTCGATCTTCATGCCAGTCTTTGCCAAAACTTTCTTTGTGGAAGCTACCGGACCGATACCCATAACTTCAGGACGAACACCTGCAAGCGCGCCTGCCACAAATGTAGCCATTGGCTTAACGCCAAGTTCTTTTGCTTTCTCTTCGCTCATCACAACAATAGCAGCTGCGCCATCATTGATACCAGAAGCATTTCCCGCTGTGACAAAACCGTTCGGATTGATCGGGCGCAGTTTTGCAAGTCCCTCAATGGTCGAACCGTGTCTTGGACCTTCATCGGTATCAAAAATCACAGTTTCTTTCTTTTTCTTGATCTCAACTGGCACAATCTCCGCCTTGAATGCGCCGGACTCCTGAGCCGCCTCAGCCTTCTTCTGGCTCTTCAATGCGAACTCGTCAAGCTCCTCGCGGGTAAGTCCCCACTCCTCACAGATATTGTCCGCAGTCTTGATCATATGATAATCATTGAAAGCATCCCACAGGGCATCCTTGATCATGGTATCCACAAGGACGCCATTGTTCATACGGTAACCATAACGTGCCTGCGGTACTGCATAAGGAGCCATGGACATATTTTCCATGCCGCCTGCAACAACGATATCAGCATCGCCTGCCATAATCATCTGAGCCGCCTGATTTACGCAGTTAAGACCTGAACCGCACACAACGTTCATTGTGACAGCCGGCACTTCAATCGGCAGTCCCGCCTTGATTGAAGCCTGGCGTGCAACGTTCTGTCCCTGACCAGCCTGGATAACGCAGCCCATATAAACCTGGTCAACCTGCTCTGGGGCAACTCCAGCTCTTTTCAGCGCCTCCTTGATCACAATTGCACCAAGGTCAGCAACCGGCATTGTGGAGAGGGAACCGCCCATTGTACCAATCGCGGTACGGCAGGCACCTGCTAAAACTACTTTCTTTGACATAGAATTGTCCTCCTTAAAATATTATGCGTATCTGCATACAAAGAACTCTGAACTTCTCACCGCTACTGCGATAAGATTCCTGGGAATATCATATCATCTTTTTTCCTGTTTGTCAAATTTTTATCAATCTTTTTATAAATCACCTAAAAGCTTCTCAAATTCGCCTGCAGGCATCGGTTTTCCATAGAAATATCCCTGGATCATATCGCATCCAATATCTGCTAAAAATTGCTCTTGTTCCGCATTTTCCACGCCCTCGCACAACACTCTGATATGCAGTTTTTTTGCCATTCCGACAACGCAAGTAATCACTGCTTTATCTCCCTCTCCAAGCGTCCCCTTCATAAAAACTTTGTCAAGCTTTAGAATATCAATCGGCAGGCTGTTCAGCGCATTGAGCGAAGAGAACCCTGAGCCAAAATCATCCATCGACACTTTCGCCCCCATCCGGCGCAGCTCAAGTGCTATTGGAATCACATGTTCCATACTTTCCATATATAAACTTTCTGTCAGTTCAAACTCCAACAGATACGGCGGTACTTTGTACTGTACAAACAATCCTTTAATATATTCCAACACGGCATTATTATGCAAATGAAAGCGCGAGACATTCACGGATACCGGCACAACAGGTTCTCCCGACGCAATCCTTTCTTCCAGCCATCGAAATACTTCATGATAGACATAATAGTCCAGATCTACAATACTTCCATTGCGCTCAAACACAGGGATAAAAGAGTCAGGATACAAAAATGTACCATCCGCTTTGCGCCAGCGCACCAAAGCTTCTGCACCAATCAATCTTCCCGTTCGGCATTCTACCTTCGGCTGAAAATATACGCACAGCTCACGATTTTGAATTGCATTTGGAAGATCGTCCGTCATCTGCATCTGCTTGTACAATTCCTCCAGCATACTGTCCGTAAACATCACTGGCATTCTGGTATTTCGAGAACTCTCCTTTGCACGTTTGCGGGCCATATTTGCATTTGACACCGCCAATTCTGCAAGATCGCCGTCCTTTACAATATAATACCCAGAATTGATGCTCAGCTTACCGTTAAAAAATTGTTCTCGCATCTTTGCTGCAAACTCTTCATTGCACTCTTTGATAATATCTCCTATCTTGTCCGCACTCATCTCCGGCGGCATTCTCACCGCCGCCACCAGATTATCCGAAAATACTCTGCTGGCAAACAAAAGCCCCTGTCGGTTGCTGATCAGTTCTTTTGCGAATTCCCGCAGCAGCTGATCTCCCATCACAATACCATAATGCTCATTGATATATTTAAAATGCCGGATATCTGAGTAAACAATACACACCACATAATCCTTCGGCGATTCAATTACTGTCTGAAGCCTTCTCAAAAAGACATCGTAGCGGTAGAGTCCCGTCAAACTGTCGCGCTCTTTTAACTGCTCCATCTTTTCTGTTGTATCTTCCAAATCCCGTATATTTAACAAAAAGTCTGCAATGATACGACCAAAAATCTTTAGCGTATGTATCTCGCTTTTGTTCCATTCCCGATCCTTGTAAGCATCACAAAAATCAACACACCCGATAAATTTTCCTTTTCGGTACATTGGCACTTCAAGCATAGATTGTACCGGAGGTTCTATAATTCGGCGTGTTGGCATTTTTTCCGGCATCGTCTGACTGTTAAAACAAAAATAGCCATCGTTGTATGCACCGCGGAAAAACTCCCACTCCTCAATCAGAGAAGTCTGCAGCTGTCCAAGCGTACTTTTTTTATAAGTTTCTCCTAAATACTCGTAAGAGGATTTCATTTCATAGGGAGTACAAGTAATTTCTCGTATACAAATGCCAGAAATATCATAATGCACTGCAAGTTTATACATTAACAGATTGATTGTACTGCTGACATCCGTATTTTCTTCCATCAAACGAAATGCAAGCTCCACAAGCTTGTAACCAAATGAATCACACTCTTGTATATACTGTTTGTCAAACTTTCTGTCTTCTGAAAGATCTGGTCTTTTTACCTCCTCCATCTCTCTGTTCCAAAATACAACCTGCCCTTTGGAACATTCCTTGCACCATGCTGCCGCGAGTTTTGCGCGCTCGAACAGCTGGTAAAACTCCTGCCCGTCTTCTGGATAAAAAGTACAGCCGACACTTGCAGAAAGCAATTGTCCGTTCTCTTTTCCCTCCCCGATACAAAGACCTGCTACCGCCCTCTGCATTCGGACAGCAACTTCTCTTGCTTTATCCCGGTCTTTGACATCGCGAATGCAAACAATATAAGTATCCCCTCCAACTCGGCCAACCAGCTGTTCATCCCCCGCGGCTTCTTTTATCGCATCCGCAATACCAATCAGAACCTCGTCGCCAAAAAAATGCCCCTTTGTGCAGTTGATCCGTGTAAAATTATCGATATCTAACACGACAATCACGGATTGCTCCGCTGGTCTGCCTCGATAGTAAGTGCCAAGCACCTGCAGACAACTTTCATAATTGAGGAGTTTTGTCAGCGGATCACGTTTTTTCGCATTGTGCCAAAGACCGTATTTTTCCCCTTTATGCTCCTCCATCGCCTTGATTCGTCCAACAATCTTTTCCGTTCCGTCCTCTGTTGTAAAATGTTTCCCCTCAAATACAGTCCAGCAAAAATTCCCATCTTGATACTTCATTCGCAGTTCCACATAAACCCGCTCTTTGCCATTTTCCATCTCCTCCATAAAATGGTCAAACAACGGCAGATCCCCCTGGTAAATATACGGACGCAAATTCACTCTTGGCTTGTCAAGCCAATGACATTTTCCAAACACACCATCCCTGCAGACGCGGTTCATAATCCGATCAGCCTTGATCTCATACTCAAACAGCACATCTGTTACAAGACCTGCAATCAATCGATAACTGTCCTCTCCTGCACTTTTATCTTCCGAAAAACATCCCATGATGATACCCCTTTTCTGCACATACCTCTATGCATATCACAGTTCTTTTCGCGATATTCCCATCAATAAAGCGCCATAAATATAGGTTTTTAATTTTTCCTATCTATTCTTTCTTCTATAGTATATTTTACCATGGAATAATACTTCTTGACAATAGCAAGTTTTGCTTATTCTACCTCATGAACACGACATTCCATCTCTCCATCCGCCATTACCTGAGCCATAATATAAGTGGGTCTGCGGCGCTCTTGTCTCGGAAATGAAATGCTCCCCGGATTAAGCAGCATAATTCCTTCCTTAACATCAATCATCGGACAGTGAGTATGCCCAAACATCGCCATATCTGCCCCGAGTTCTTTGGCGCGCTGAACTAAACGATCCGTGCTGTTATACACGGAATAGCCATGACCGTGCGTTAGAAAAATAATATGTTTCCCCTCTCTGATTATAAATTCTCCCGGCAGATCCGTGAAAATATCATTGTTTCCTGCCACCATATCGACTGGACAGCCAAACAGTGCCATAATATAATCCTGGTCGCGCGCTACATCCCCAAGATGAATAATATAGTCCGGTCTTTTTATTTCTTTTTGCAGTTTATCCAGGTTGTAATAATATCTGTGGGAATCACTGATCACAAGAATTCTCTTTACAACCTGCAAAGTACTTCCTCCTTTATCGCCGCCAGCGCTTTTGCGCGGTGACTGACCTGATTTTTCTGTTCCATAGTAAGCTGTGCGGTCGTAGCCGAAAATTCTGGAACATAAAAAATTGGGTCGTAGCCAAAGCCATTCTCCCCCGCTGATTCATAAGCAATTCTTCCCTCGATCGTCGCTGTGCGCGTCTCCTCGCGCCCATCGGGAAATACTGCTGCGATCGCGCACACAAATCTCGCAGTCCGCTCATTCTCTGCCACCCCAGAAAGTTTATCAAGAATATACTTATTTTTTATTTCATAAGAAGTATCTTCCCCTAAAAAACGCGCGGAATAAATACCCGGCGCCTTGTTAAGATAATCTACTTCAAGCCCGGAATCATCCGCAAGAGCAGGCAAGCCGGAAGCTGCACAGACCGCTCTCGCTTTAATTAAGGCATTTTCTTCAAAAGTTTGACCATCCTCGACAATATCCGGCGATACATTTGCTTCCTTCATCGAAACTACCTCATAATCGGTATCCTTCATAATTTCTCGAATCTCTTTCATCTTTCCGACATTTCCCGTCGCAAAAATAATGCGTTTCATTCGGTCTCCTTTTCACTTTGCTGTTCTAATTCTTTATAGGCGCGCAAAATTGCATCGTAAAGCCCCTGCGCAATACTCCGTTGTGCTTCCTCCGTTGCCAGCACTTCCATATCAGACGTATTCGACATAAAAGCTGTTTCTACAAGCGCAACTGGCATTTTTGCATCACGCACAATTGTAACATTATGATCTCTTGCTATAACTCCTCGATCAAAAAGTCCCAAGTGACTATTCATCTCTTCCATACAAATCGACGCAAACCGCCGTGAATTCATCCCTGTCCATCCATTCTGCAATGAATTGTACAATACTTCTGTGCCATGCAATTTTTTTGTTTCATTTGCATTACAATGTACGCTTAAGAAAAAATCTGCTTCCACATCATTTGCCAGATTTACTCGCTGCTTCAATGTTGGCCTTACATCATTAAGCCTTGTATAATAAACTTTTATCTCGTTATTGTCATCCAACAACTCTTTTAAATAGAAAACAATATTTAAATTGATCGATTTTTCCATATATTCTGCACGCGCGGAAGTTGTTCCCATATCAATCCCGCCATGCCCTGCATCAATCACAACAATTTTATTGTACACATCTTTTGGTCTTATCAGTGAAATATAAAAGTTCCACTCATCCTCATAAACTTTATATACATAAGTTTTATCCAAAGTTAAAAGAAGTGTCTGCGTCAGACTTCCATCATCAAATAATTCCTCGCTGGTTTCAATCTGAGCAACAACATCATTGCGCCATGGATAGTACGGATCGTCCGGCGATAACGTTGGAATCGGAGTAAGTGTTACTCCTGGAACTGGTACTTTGCCTGCTATCGTTGGGGTTGGCATGGCAGTTGGCGTCGGTGTTGGGGGTGTTCCATAATAATAAGTATCCTCTGAAATACGTTTTATTTGATGATCTGCAAGCGCCTTACCGCGAATATTTGAAATAGTCACCTGAATTTGCCTTGATACCGGCAGCTCTGTCAATACAAGCTCCGCGTCTTCATACCCATCGCTCTTCTCAAAAATAATCGTTCGATCTGTCAAATTATAATATATATTCGCTGACACCCCAGCAATCCCATCCCACGCAGCAGAAAAGTTCTGCGGCGGCATAGTAATTTCCGGGGGCATAACAGTGACAACTGTCATGGTCTCTCCTTGCGTTGGTGCTAAAATATCTGTTATATTTTCTGGTGTTTCTTTGTCTGTCGTCACTCCTGCGGCATCAGAGGATTGTTCTGCCAACCCAGCGCCTTTTACATACTTTGAAAATGCTAAAACAAGAAACAACAGCAAAATACTGCCCGCCGTCACTCGTCCAATCAATCGCTCTTCGCTCAATATAAGTCCCTCCTAAAGTACTTCACTGCAAAAATATGCATTCACAATTTTTATTGCAGGCTGTAGTATATAGTATATGCATTTTTTCAACCAAATTCAACATAATTCGCAAAAGAAATCATAATAAACCCACTATTTTTTCAAGATATATTTTCTGCGATTTTGCTGAAAATACTAATATTTTTTAATTTTCATTTTAGATTTGTAATATTTCTATTTGTTTTATTATCTATTATTCTAAAAAATACTATAAATTATATATAATTTTCTAATCCACAACTTCTCCGGTGTGATAGGATCTGCTGCCAAGCTGATGATAAAAGTTTTTTCTTGCTTCCGCTTCTTTTTTCCCTCCCTCGTTAAGCGTGCTAAGCAGCTGTTCCAGTGTGCAGTAAGTCTTTCCGCACTCCCGCACTCCTTTTTGAAACAACTGATTCATTTCCTGCCATTCTTTTAAATTAATTCCATAACAATTATCATTTACATAAAGCCCGCACAAAAATGGATGACCATACAGCCGCCGCTCAACAGCCTGCATTCTGCGCTCTTTCTTTCCTTCTCGATCCACAACCAGCCACATCACAATCCCTGTAAAGATAAATACAGCACGCATGGAATGTTCTGAGAGATTTGGTTTTGGATATGTTTTGTTGTACGATACTGCGACAAGCCTGCCTACTACTTTCCGCTCCATTTTATTCAGTTTTGTCAAACGGCGCTGATTTAAAATTGCCGCACTTTTTTTTGTGTAATGCTGTTGAAAATAAAAATCCATCGCACATTCATATTGAAAATGAATTCCTGTTTTTTCATGCTGCGAAGTCGCCCCACGCCTTTTTGCTTCCTGCTCCACATAGCGGTAAACGCATGGATGACAGCTGCTGTCAAGCTCATAATGACCAATAAACCCCGCAAGATATGCGAGCGCAACCTCCCGCTCCTCCCCCTTAAATTCAAGTGCTTCCGACAGCATCCTTCTTAGAAAAGCGCCACATGCCTGCTCGTGCAATATCGTTCCCGGCGTCGGACGGACAAGAATTTGGTCTGGAAAAAAATAAAAGAATATATCCGGTCCAGCCAGCCCAAGTGCATATACCTCTTTATGTGCCGCAATCACTCTTTTTAAAATTCCTTCTTCAAGTCTTTTGTAATTGATTCTGCCAAATAAATAATGCGTGCAGTATGCTGGCATATTAAAACCTCCTGAACAGTGTATTTTTAAATAAAATTATATGCAGTTGCAAATATTATACCATATCGTTCCGATATGGTACTCTCCGAGGGATGCACACAGTTCGC
>CAMUAR010000008.1 GCA_947086895.1 uncultured Lachnospiraceae bacterium
AAACTTTCAATATCTCGATATGGGTATATTTGTCCATATTTTGAGTAGCAGAAAAGCAGGGAATTCCCCAGTTTGAAGGGATGTTGGAACGAGAAGCCCGCGTTTTGGAATTGCTCGTTCAGGAAGGTTTGATTTTATAAAGCGATGTATATATTTAAGATGTGTTTCGAAAGACAAATTTATTTTAAATCAGCAATTCAGAATGTTATTTGCCAAATTGAACCGAATGCATTGTAAATCAAATAGAATAAAGGTAAGAAACAAACATAGAAAAAATTATAGAACGATAATAATAAAAAATACCATTAATAAAATTTTCACTGGATTTTCCAAACTGTAGAAAGGCAACGATATGGAATATATAAAAGAAGTATTCGCACAATATGACAAACAGTGTATTCGGGTTTATCAGGCGTATAATCCTGTGATTGCCAAAGAAGCAATTCAATTACAGACGTTTGGAGAGAATTTTAATATAAATCGTATGACATGGATAAAACCGTCGTTTCTTTGGATGATGTACCGCTCGAACTGGGGGACAAAAAAAGATCAGGAATGTATCTTGGCTTTGGATCTATATCAGACGAAATTTAATGAATTTTTAAGCAGGGCAGTATTAACCTCACCTGATTCAAAAAATTGTACGGGTTTACAATGGAGACAGGCTTTGGATGAAGCTACCGTATATTGTCAATGGGACCCAGATAAAAACATAAGCGGAAAGGCGATAAATCGTGCGGCAATTCAAATTGGATTAAAAGGAAGCACATTGATGGAATTTTTGAATACTGCAATCTGCCGGATCGAAGATTTAACGCCTTTGGTGAGGAAATGGAACGAACAGCGAAAAAACGGGAATTTAAAAGCAGAAAATCTGCCGTCAGAAAAAATATACCCGATAAAAGATACAGCAATCAGAAACAGACTGGGAATGAAATAAAAATTTAAAGAAGGCTTAGCGTTAATTTTTTATTTTATTCCCGATTTGTTTTCCAAAGAGTACCAGGCAATATCTGTCCTGTTTCCAAAAAATATCTTACAATATCCGCCGTTAAATTTAAATCATTAAGCGCCAGCATTTTTGGCACTGGAGACTGTCCTCCAACTTCAACCGGCGATAATTCGGAAGCTTTCGTATAATTTGGATTATAACAAACATAATAAATCTGTGCATCATCATCTCTTATATCGATCGAAGCCCAGCCGCCTGAAAATTCAAAAGCCAAAAAGACAGCTTCCCCCCATGAATCAAGCGAGAGGCACAATGTACTGATATCTTCATGCACAATTGCACAACAAAGTTCATCGGTCAATTTGCCCGCCATAGAAGGCGAAAGGTCTGCCCAATTATCTTTTTCATTCTTCAAACGGTCAAAAGATTTCCACAAAGAAGGGGTGGAACCCATACGAAAATCCGCTGTTACATAACGAACTTTTGAACTGTCTTCCAAAGAAAGAATAACATTTTCTCCATAGACAACTTCTAAGTCATCGTATGCACCATCCTGATAAAAAGAATTTATTTTTTTATTTTCTTTTTGTTGCTTCTTTTTCTGTTCTGACGCGGTATGTTTTAAATTATTTTTTTGACTTGCGGTTTTTTGACATGTTTTTTTCGCGGCAGGCGGCAGAAAAGCAGTTTGATATCGAACCAGTAAAACAAGTGGTTCTGAGGATTGTTTTTCTAATACTTCTGATATTTGCTCTGATGTTGGCATATCATCTTTGTAGAAAAATTCCTCTAATCTGCTAACAAAGCCAGAACATTGAATTTCATGAAGAGCTTCCAATAAAGAGTAATCTTTCAGCTGCTCTTTTTCCGGTAAATAAATATACTTTATGGCAGGTAAATCCGCAAGTAAATTACAATCTGTAAAATTCGTATTCCATAAATTGATATATAAAAGTTGTCTGCACTCCGATAGGAAAGAAAAATCATCCAGCGATATATTCCATAAAAACAATACCTGCAAATTTGGAAGTTTTCCAATAAGAGAAAAATCACCTTTCTTTTCCTGAATCCAAGAAGGAAGGTTTTCGGAATCTATGTGAACATTTGATGTAAGGCTGTCCAGCATCCTGACGTTGGACAATTCCGAAGGAGAATCAGGAAATTTTCCCAAACTGGCAGCAATCCATTGAATCAGACGCAAATCTGCAAAAAGTGGTCTGGAAGGTTCTTCAAAAGAAGAAAAAGTAAAAAAATCTGCAAAGCAAGGTTCAAAATAATTGGAAAGTGGTCGAATACGTCTATTGTTTGATCGATTTAAATAATAAGCAGCGCGGCTGTATTCATCGCGCTCAAATTCCGTTTCTGATTTTGCCGAAAGAGTTTCTAAAACTTCCGTGTGAATCAGCTGCCGCCGGTCAGGAAGCAGCACATATTTTAGAGAAGGAAGTTTTGCAAGCAGCGTACAGTCTGAAAAATTCGTACCGCTTAAATCCAGCTTTTTTAATTTTTTACACTGCGATAAAAAGCGAAAATTTTTTATATGTACCGGAAAAGTATTTTTAAACAACAAGGTGTGCAGATTTGGCATTTTTCCAATTGCAGAAAAATATCCGGGAGCAACCTTGATCCAATTTAATAAAATCCAGCCATCTTCGCCGTTATATATACTTTTATCGAAAATGGTCAAAGATTTTATTTTAGAAAGATCCCTTGGAGATGAAGGAAACCGTCCCATAGATTCATGGATCGCCCCAATCAGCCAAGGATCGAATTTAACAATATTTTTATCTGTGGAAGCGTTTTGCATTGTTATAATTCCTTTTTCTCAACAATTTTATTTTTTTGCTGTATTTATTTAAAAAATATTGTATCATAGGGGAGATAGAAAATCAATGGAGGAAAAAACAATGGAAATCAATTTAGTATCAGCAGAAACAAGCGCACAGCTGGCAGAAATCGAAAAACTTTATATGGAGGCGTTCCCAGAAGATGAAAGAAAACCATTCTCTTTCATTACAGATCAAAGAGCAAACGGCAGAGTGGAAATTCTTGCAGCACAATGCACCGAATTGCAGGAAAATGCTATTGTAGGCGAAGCAATCTTAGCAGAGTGGAACAATGTAGTGCTTTTGGATTATTTTGCAGTATTTTCAGAATTCCGCAGCAAAGGAGCAGGAACAAATATTCTAAAAGCATTACAAAAACGCTACCATGATAAACGGTTTATTTTGGAAATTGAAAGCACAGAAGTCCCAGCCGAAAATTACGAGCAGAGACAGAACCGCAAACAATTTTATAAACGCAATGGAATGCAGAGTTTGGGTTATTCGGCAGATGTTTTTGGAGTGGAAATGGAAGTGCTTGGATATAAATGCGAAGTGTCGTTTGAGGAATATCAGGCAGTGTATGAGAATGTGTATGGGAAGAAGTATGGGGAGAGGGTTGTGAAGGTGGAGTGAGGGGGAGAATCTTCACATAAGAAGGAATATGTGAGAATGAATTGATTTGCGATAGAGATAGCGCATACCCCACATTAGTGGGGATGAATTAAAAAGAAATAGAAAGAAAAAATAAGCCTTGAAATTTTCTAAATATAAAGAAAGCTATAGTTAAATTTATATTCCACAGTTTGCAAGTTTCTTAAAAAGTTATAGTATAGCAATTATAGATGAAATAAAAATTAAGCTTTGATAATTAAAATATTTAATCTATATAATATACTTTTTAAAAGTAGTCTGAGTTTAATAACTTGTAAGCTGGTATTTATTAAACAACCGTGAACAAAATTTTTGTTTTACTCTTTTATAAGAACAATATCAGAAATCTATATTTTATATTTTTCTGTATATTAGGAAAATAATATGATAAATTAAAATAACAAAAATTAAGAAAAAATTGGAAAAGATAGTGAATTATGGTTGACAAAATGCAATTTATAAGATATAATGCAATTACACGAAAGAGATGTATGCCTGTTATAGTGTAAGCATGTAAGACTGGCTGTCCCTTAGTACACATAGGGATGAACCAAGATGTATGCCTGTAATAATGTAAGGGTATCGTCTTCCCCCACACATTAGTGGGGATATGAGGCTGCTGTAATACATATATTAATATTATGGATAATACTTTACAGCAGCTTCTTCTAGTGTAAATGTATTATAATTATTTTTTAGTAAATATATAATTTGGAAGTGAAAACAAAATTATTTTATAATTATGAGTAAATATCTTGAAACTAGATCATAAAGATTTATAAAGCAGATAGATATATTAAATTATTTTTTAAATTTCAAGTAAATTTTTAAAATAATAAGTAGATCCGTTTTTGGCTTTTAAAAGAGTTATTCTAGAAGAAATAACAATTTTATAGTTGTACTATTATGAATTTTTAAAATTTGTGGATTCTTAAAAATAATGTTTCGACTGTTCGGTGTAATACCAATAAAATTGTGTTTATATCACCAGCCTATAGATTTTTGACTTTTCCTAGATTTCTCTTTAAAATTGAGAATCATAAGAACAAATATGTAATTTTGACATGTTAATTATTAAAAATAAAGATATAATATAAATTTGTCGAATTATAGCTTTTTCAAAAATCTATAAATGGTTATATTTTAAGTTGGTAAGATACATTTCTTTTTGCAATTAACAAAAATTTATAGTTTTCGATATAAAATACAGATATTAAATTTATAACAAATTTTTTAAAATTAATTAAAAACTTGACAGACTAAGATACAATTAGCAAAAAATATATTATTTATTTTTGTTTCTCAGACAATTATTTTGATTGCTCATTGCTATATTGAGGAAAAAGCTATGAAAAATATGGATACAAAATATCTGCGGATTATATGGGCAAAATCAGATCCCTTTAAGTCCATTTTATCTCATGCACTTGATACGGCAGCAGTGGCAAATGTTTTATTGACAGAAGGGATATTTAACACTGTTTTACCAGATTTGGCTGAGTGGATATTAAAGGATCGTTCTCCAAATGCACAAAAAGAAATAATATCATTAAATATCTATCTGTCATCTATCCATGATATTGGAAAAATCACACCATTTTTTGCTGGTAAAAATGAGAATTTGACAATTGATCCAGAATTACAGATCGAATGGTTTCGAAAATATTATAAAGATGATATCAAATATTTCCGACATGAAAAATATTCTAAAGAAGTAGTAATGAGGATATGGCAAAAAAAAGAACGATTTGAATTTGAACGGCGAAATAATACAGTGAAAAATCTTGCGGAAATTTTAGGGGAACACCATCAAAGAAAAAAGGGAGAAAAAGGAAGAACCCCAGAAATTCCAGATAGTGAATCTAAAGTTTTATGGCGGCAACAGCAGGAAATATTTGAAGATATTTTGTATGAACAATTCCATCCTCCTAAAGTTATATTAAATGCTGATA
Organism: uncultured Lachnospiraceae bacterium; assembly: GCA_947086895.1. Lineage (GTDB taxonomy): Bacteria > Bacillota > Clostridia > Lachnospirales > Lachnospiraceae > RGIG4057. The sequence continues at coordinate 5,382 of CAMUAR010000008.1, forward strand.
CAGGAAATGTTTCTGCTGCTTGTATGTTAATGTTGGGAATAGTTATTTTATCAGATTGGCTGGCATCCAGCAGAGCATTTGCATCCGAAGAATTAGCGGAAAATGAAGATATCAATAATTATTATCAAAAAATACAGAAAAGGGCTTCTATTTTAGTAAAACAATCTAGATTATCAGAAACTAATCTTCCGAAAGGGTGGTTATTTACTGATGTATGGACAAATATTTCAAGAGAAAAAATGCGTTCACTGCAAACTACTTCAGAGCGGCTTATGTTAAAAGAAGAAAAGCCATTATTGATGATTATTGAGGCACCAATGGGAGAAGGAAAAACAGAGGCAGGTGCTTATGCTGCATTTTGTATGGGAAAGTATTATGGAAAAAAGGGATTTTATGTGGCTTTGCCAACTTCTGCAACAGCAAATCAAATGCATGGAAGAATGGAAAATTTGGTAAAGCAATTATTTCATAATAAAGAAGTTCGGCTTCTTCATTCTCTGGCGTGGTTAATTGATGAAACAACAAAAGAAAAGCAGGAGTTTATTTCAGAGGATAAGCGATATGCTCAGGAGTGGACAACTCCATTGCGCAGAGGACTGTTGGAAGGATATTCTGTAGGAACGATAGATCAAGTTTTAATGTCAGCTTTGTATGTGAAATATGGGGTTCTGCGTCTGCTTGGAATGCAGAATAAAGTTTTGATTTTGGATGAGGTTCATGCTTATGATGCTTATATGCAGGATATTCTTTTGAAGATGCTGATGTGGTGTAAAAGTATGAAAATACCAGTTGTTATGTTGTCTGCAACTCTTGCGACAGAAACAAAAGAGACAATACTAGAAGTTTACGATGTAAATTTTCAAAAAGAACAAGAATATCCTGCAATAACAGCAGTGTATCAAAATGGACAATATCAAGTGACACAAATACCAAAAGTTGCAAGTGAAAAAGATATTGTAATACATCTTAAAGAAAGTATGAATGATATAGAAGCGATCTGTGATCTTTCTCTAAAAACAGTACAAAATGGAGGCTGTTTATGTGTTTTAACCAATACAGTGAAAAAAGCGCAGAAATTATATTCTTTGATAAAGGAGAAAAAAACAGAAGGTACACAGCTATATTTATTTCATGCAGCTTTTTCTGTGAAACAAAAGAATAAAATTGAAAAAAAAGTTGTTCAGTTGTTTGGAACTGATAAATCATATAGACCTCAAAGCGCAATTGTAATTGCAACACAAGTGGTGGAGCAGTCTTTGGACGTAGACTTTGATTTTATGATTACAGACATAGCACCTATTGATTTGCTGTTGCAGCGTTTTGGGCGAGTATTCCGACATAAAGAGACTTTACGCCCTTTAGGATGCAATGCAGCTGAAGTTACAGTTCTTATACCAAAGAAAGGTGAAGAGTACCAAGGAACAAAGTATGTTTATCCGCCAGTATTATTAAATTTGACAAAGCAATATTTATTAGAACACAATAAAATCTCTTGCCCTGGTTCTATCCGAACTGCTGTAGAATATGTTTATGGAGAACAGGCGGTGATAAATGCTGATTTGGAAGAGTGGATGAAACATCTTGTTGAAGAAGATTTCAAGCAGTCTCAAGCTGCCAGTTATGAAATAAGAAAACCAAATGAAGAAAAGTTTGATATTTATGATTCAGACAATATTTTTGATGATTTAGAAAAGAAATCTTTTTTTTCTGCAAAAACAAGATTGTCAAAACCGACCATTCGCATTGCTGTTGTGTCAGATCAATTATTTCAAAAAGTACAAAGTGTAGAATATATTTCAAAGGAACTTGCAAAAGAAGTGTTTTTAAATTCTGTTTCTGTCCGTGAGGAAATAATAAAAAAGTATTCAGAAGATTTCCAGAATATTGATAAAATTGAGGGACAGGGATTTTTAAAATATATGTTGATCTTTCACGGTGACAATGGCATTGTACAGGGAGATAAAAACACAAAAATGATATTGGATGATGAATTGGGATTTTTTATTCAAGAAGGTGGAACAGGATGATTCATTTTAATGTATTGACAGAACCATGGATTCCAGTAGTTGATTTCGATGGAAACCAAAAAGAACTTGGCATATTGGATACGCTAAAACAAGCGCACGAGATAAAAGAAATATCAGATACGGTAATTACAAATGAATATGGTATATTTCGGTTTTTATGTACTTTTTTGATGGATGCTTATCAACCGAAAGACAGCGATGATCTAATGAATTTATATGATGCTGGAAGCTTTGATATGCGAAAAATTCAAAATTATATAGAGCAGTGTAAAAAAGAAGGAGTTTCTTTTGATTTATTTGACCGGGAAAGCCCTTTTTTGCAGGCAAAATATAAGGAAGAATTTGATAAAAAATTAACGTCAGTAGCAAGTTTAAATATTGCAGTTCCAAGTGGAAATAATCACATTCATTTTGATCATCGCTTAGAAAATCAGCAAAGCATGACTTACGCAGAAGCAGCCAGAAGTTTGTGCGCAGTTAATTTATTTTGTACTGCGGCTGCGCAGGGATATCCGTCAACCATCAATGGCGCGCCGCCAATCTATTTTATACTTGAAGATAAAAATTTATTTGGAAGTCTAGCAGGTTCTATGGTTTCCAAACGTGAAACAGAAAATTTTTCGTATAATGATCCGCCGGTTTTTTGGAGAAGCAAACAGGAAGTAGTACCAAAAACTCAGGAAGCTTCCACTTCTGTTTTGTATGGAATGAGTTATCCATGCAGAAGAGTTTTATTAAATGCGGAAAAAGATGGAACAGTAAAGAGTGTATATTATTGCCAAGGAAAAAATTTTATAGCTTACGATAGTTGGAATGATCCGCATGTATCTTATTCAAGATCAGAAAAAGGAAGAAGTACATTAAAATCTAGTATGGTAAAAGAGCCATGGAGAAATATAACAACAATTATTACAAGTGAAAGTACAGCGCCTATATTTGTACAAAGAGCAATCAGAGAAAAATTGTTTTCGCAGGTTGTTGTAAAAGCATATTGTGTCGCCACAGAAAAAGCAAGTTATTTTGATATGCATAAAAGCACCTTAAAAATGCCATGTTCGATCGCTGAAAATGAGACGAAACGAAACCGTATACAGGAAATTATTGAAGAAGTAGAATACATGGCAGGGGAACTTGGAAAACGCTTGGAACAATGTTATGGGTTAAAAGGAAAAAAGGGAAGTATTCATAGAGATATTCAGGGAGTAAAAACAGAATTTATGCATCAGTGTAAAAATTATGTTCTTCAAGATGTAATTGCTACAATGGATAAAGCACTAGATCATGAAGCGGCGATATGTAAAGAAAAACATTTGAAAGAACTTAAGAAAAAATGTATTCAAAGTTATGATAATGCTACAGAAAAATTTTTAATTACTGGCAGGCAGCTTATGGATAATCAAAAGATCAGAACATCTTTTATTTATTCTTTGTATGCTGATCGAAAGGAGGAAAAATAATGGAACAGCTGGAGGAACAAATAACGTTATTTATCCAGCACATTGATGAATTGTCCCAAGCAGATCGAGTTGTATTAAAGAGAAACTGCGGAATACTTTTAAAAGATGCAGATGCAAAAGCAATTATGATATTTTATAGGGAATTAAATAAAGTACATATTTCAAACAAAAGGGAAGAAAGATTATTTCCAATTGCCTGTATGCGTTGTATGTGGGATAAAAATGAAATAAAGGGCGGAGTAATTTCGCTTCCGCAAGCATTGAGGCAGTGCATCAGAGATCAAAAAAAAGGATCGGGAATTGAAAAGAGGCTGGTTAAATTATTAGATCAGGAATGGGATCAGGATGGTCTTTTATGCTTGAATATTTGGAGAATGGTAAGCTGGATAAAAAAAGAGCGCTTTTTAATTGATATGGTGTCTTTGGGGCAGGATTTTTATAATTGGAATACAGAAAATAAATGTGTACAAAAAGATTGGCTTAAGATATGCTATGGCACGCAAAAGGAGGAAAAAGAAAATGTTGATTGAAATTCATATGTTGAAAAATTATCCGCCGACCAATTTAAACAGGGATGATTTGGGAACACCGAAAACCTGTGTTTTTGGAGGGACAAACCGCAGCCGGATTTCCAGCCAGTGTCTAAAGCGCAGCTGGAGGAAAAGTAAGATATTTGGAGATATCGTTGGAGAGAGCAATCTTGGAATTCGGACAAGGAAGCTGCCAGGGCTTATTAGGGAAAATCTGATAGCACAGGGAATTTCAGAGGAGTGTGCAAATGAAATTTTACCAAAATTGTCCGGGCTTGGAAACCGTGATGGAAAAGAATTTAAGGATAACACAAAAACTGCACAAATAATGATGTATTCGAGAGAGGATATTGAGGATATTACAAAAGTTGTTAAAGAGCAGATTGAGAAATGTGAAAATGTAAAAGATATAAAGAAGATAACCGTAAAGACTATAGAAGAACAGATGCAAAAAGCGGATATACGTCCAATTTCTTTGGATATTGCATTGTTTGGACGAATGGTTACTTCGGATGCTTTTCGGGATGTGGAAGCTTCTGTGCAGGTTGCTCATGCGCTATCAACAAACCGCGTTATTATGGAATCCGATTATTTTACTGCTGTAGATGATTTGATTTTTGGAAAAAGTCAAGAAGATTCTGGTGCAGGTATGATAGACAGTACAGAATTTAATTCATCTTGTTATTATATTTATGCTGCGATTGATACTGATATCCTTGCGGAAAATTTAAAAGGGATTGAGGAAGCGGAGAGTCTAGGGAAAAAAGCAGTAGAAGGTATAATAAAAACAATGGCATTTTCTAACCCAAGCGGAAAACAAAATGGTTTTGCAGGACATATTGTTCCATCATTTGCGATTATTGAGTGCAAGGAAAAAAAGATTCCGGTAAGTTATACAAATGCTTTTGCAGAAGCTGTTTATCCGAGCAAAGAAGGCGATCTTATTTTAAAAAGTATACAGCGTCTGGTAAAAGAGCAGAAGGATATTCAAAAAGAGTTTTCTGTTCCAATAAAAGAGTCATTTTTATTTTGTTCATCAAAGTATTCACAAAATTTGGATTTACAAAGTGGAGTTACAGTCTGCGAAAATTATGAATATATGATTCAAAAAGTAGTAGCATTATTGGCATAGAGGTGATGATATGAAAGATTCTTGCATCATTCTTTTGCGCTTGGAAGGAGCATTACAAAGCTGGGGAGAACATTCGAAATTTGATTACCGTGATAGCGCAGAAATGCCGTCAAAATCGGGTATTGTTGGAATGATTGGCTGTGCGATGGGACTGAAGCGTGGTTCCATTAGATTAGAAGAAATATCAAAAAATATTCAAATCGCAGTAAGGTGTGACAGAAAAGGAAAACTGTATGTCGATTATCACACAGTAACAGCAGAAAAAACGATTTTAAATGCTCAGGGAAAACCGCGTTGTAAAACGATTGTTACATATCGAACCTATTTGCAGGACGCTTCCTATTTGGTCGCAATTAAGACAAGTCAGGAACTGGCTTTAGAAATTGATTATGCATTTAAAAATCCTTATTGGTCGGTTTATTTAGGGCGTAAAAGCTGTGTGCCAAGCGCTCCAGTATATGCAGGAATTGCGGCACAGTATCATACGTTAGAAGAAGCTATGAATCAACATCCACTTACGAAACGTCCATCAGAGCCAGATAAAATATTTTATGAAATTGAAAGTATTGATGGTAGTGGATATGAGAGAATGGATGAATTGCAGAATGCCAGTCAACATTATTATACATCAAGAAAAGTAATGCTTGTGCGAAAGGAGGAAAAAAGTGTTTCTAAGTAAGTTTATAATTGATAGACATAATCCTTCTGCAAGACAAGCTTTAATTAATGTACAGGATTTTCATAGAAATTTAATGAAACGATTTCAAAGTTCCAGACAGGACGCGGGGGTATTATATCGTCTTGATTTATCAAAAAAAGATCCTATCGTGTATGTTTTGTCAAAAATTGAACCGCAAAATACAGGACAGAAAGATATGCACCTGAAAAAAAGCAGACAGATGGATCAAATAATTCTTTCCATGATTAACGGAAAACGATTTGGTTTTGATATTCTTGTAATTCCCTCCAAAAAGGTAGCAGCGGAAGGAAAGAAAAACAGCAGGCGTATTACATTAACCACAGAATTAGAACGGCTAAAATGGTTTCAAAAAAAGGCACTCCAATATGGATTTCAAGTTTTATCAATTCAGGAACTGAATGAGGTAAATACTTATGGCAGACATGGAAATAATTCAATGCTACTGAAGGGATACCATTATCAGGGGCAGTTATTGATTGAGGATGAAGAAAAATTTCGGCTGGCGTATTGTGAAGGAATTGGACCAGATAAAGCATATGGCTTTGGTATGTTATTGCTTTTATAAGTATGGGGGAGGGTAAGCTGGTTGAAACGGGATTTAAAAGAACTGCCCAAATTGCGAGATAGTATTAGTTACATATATATGGAACATGCAAGGATTGATCAGGATGCGGCTGCTATTATGTTTGAAGTTGAAGACGGAAAGATTCCAGTTCCGGTAGCTTCGCTGACTTGTCTTATGCTGGGACCTGGAACGACAATTACGCATGCCGCAGTTAAGACAGTTACAGAAAATGGTTGTTTAATTGTATGGTGTGGTGAGAATGCAACACGTTTTTATGCAAGCGGTATGGGTGAAACAAGGAGTGCAAGAAATACTTTGTTGCAAGCAGAACTATGTATGAATCAAGAAAAGCATTTGGCAGTGGTGCGAAAAATGTATGAAATACGTTTTCCTAAAATGCCAACAAAAGGATTAAGTTTGGAACAAATACGTGGTTTAGAGGGAATTCGGGTGCGGCAAGCATACCAATTAGCAGCGAAACAGTTTGGAGTGAAATGGAAGGGCAGAGATTATAAACAAAAAGAATGGGATCAATCAGATCCCATCAATCGGGCATTATCAGAAGCAAATGCAATTTTATATAGTTTGTGTCAAGCAGCAATTATTTCATTAGGATATTCAACGGCATTAGGATTTATTCATACAGGAAAAGCTTTGTCCTTTGTATATGATATAGGTGATTTATATAAGGCAGAAACGACAATTCCAGCTGCTTTTGAAGCGATAGGAAAAGGAGAAGGAGATCTGTCAAAAAATGTACGTATTAACTGCCGAAGATATTTTGCATCTACTGGAATTTTAAAAAGAATTGCAAAAGACTTAGAAACAATTTTTTCAATTGACGATACCGAAATAGATCATTCAAAAATTATTGGAGATATTTGGAATGAAGATGGAAGCACAACAGAAGGCGGAATTAATTATGGTGGAGGAGTTGAATAGTAATCGTTACATATATTGTAGAATCAGCACCAGATAGTTTATACGGGGAGCTGACAAGATGGCTTCTTGAACCAAAGCACGGAGTTTTTGTAGGAAATGTAAATGCAATGGTCAGGGATAAATTATGGGATAAAATCAAAAATGCAGGATCAGATATCAAAGCAATTATGATATTTAGTGCAGATACGGAACAAGGATATTCTTTAAAGATGATTGGAGACCCTAAAAGAGTAGTAATTGACATAGAGGGAGTTGAACTGATCAAAATACAGTAAAATCAACGTTTTTTTTAGTGTATACCCCACATGCGTGGGGATGAACCGAATTTAAAATTAGGGTTGATTATTGCGGCGGGAGGTATACCCCACATGCGTGGGGATGAACCGTTACTGCTGACGGGCTTTCGAGCGAGGTATCACGTATACCCCACATGCGTGGGGATGAACCGCAAAAGCGCAGCAAATGGGTGCAACAACATCATGTATACCCCACATGCGTGGGGATGAACCAGTAAGGGAGCGTTTAGACATTCAGAGCGTGGACGTATACCCCACATACATAAAAATGAATGATATAATATGTTATAGATTATAAGTATGTTTGGCAGTATATATTAGTAAAATATTGCATATTAAATAATTTACTGATCTGAAATATTATTCTAATCAAGAGTTTAGAGGACTGAGAAAGGAAATAAATTAAGGCATTTAGATATCTAAAACTTTTAAAACTAAAATAATCTCACAAATGAATTTTCTAAGTTATTTATATTTTCTAACTTTTTAACAAAAAAATTGATTTATCTTTTTTGCTATTGATTATATAAAGATTTTTTTGTATAATTGGGGATGTATATATCCCTAAAGGAGAAAATAAAAGTATGAATTATGAAGAAGCAGCAAAAGATTTGGAAAAAGATTTTTTGATTAGAACTATGAGAGCATTATGCCATATATATGAAAATTTAAGGCAAAAAAACTTTTTAAAATGGATTGATGAATATCCTGAATATTGGCTCGCTCTCTGCAAGATGGATAGAGATAAAATTACACCTGAATTTGCGGAAACGGTCATGGAAACGTTGATTCACAGTAATATTGTTGAATTGCAAATGGTCTGGTTACTCAAATGTGATCAAAATTTGGATATATTTGGGGAGTCTGTTATAAATCACAGAGAAATTTGAATTATGCGGCTATGATTCAATATAATCTCTAGTTAAATCTTTAAAAAATTCGTCATAACTGACATTAAAAATATGCTGCATAGCCATAAGTTCACAGATGCGAATATTGTAACGATTTTGTTCCATTTTCTTATAAATATCACAAGAAATTGAAATTCCAAGCAATTGAAGTTCACGAGTAAATTGAGATTGGCTCAAACCATGTTGTATACGCAGACGTTTTAAATTTTGTCCAATTCCAATTTTATCTTGCTTTAATTTCATTATAAAAACTCCTTTCTAAGAGACCGCTCTATCCCTAATTATAAAAAATATTTAGCATTTAATTAGGGATAGATACATCCCCTTTAAATAAGGAAATAAGATAAAGCAGTTTATGCAGATAAACCAGACAATCAAAAACGTAAAATGTTTAGCCTTGCTTTTTTTTTCCTTCTTCATTATAATATCAGTGAATCTCAATGCTTTATTTTTTATTTTATGGGAAAGTTTATGCTGTAAAATAAAATCCTTCCGGGAAGATGCGCATTCCGTGCTAAGAAGGAAAATCATTGTTGGCGCACCGCCGCGCTTTTGTATGCGGTATGCAGGAAAGGGTTATTGTTATGGGAAAAGAAGATTACACGAAAGCCTTTAAATTAGGAAAAAAAGATTATCAGATGCGGATGCTGCGCGGAGTAAACCCCACGCTTCCGGTATTAGATGATATATTGCCAGAAAAAGGATCTTATGCGGAACGCCCAATCGGTCTGGTGCAGATTCCGATTGCACAGATTGTCGGGACAAAAAGCGCAGGGAGAAGCAATTCGTTTTCTGGAAACTTTATGCCGATTTTACGCGAAAATACAGAATTTGCGACAAAGTGGGCGAGATTGAGTACAAGCCATATTGAGGAAGGAATACAGTCTCCGATCAAGGCTTATGAATATATGAATAAGTTTTATGTCGAGGAGGGAAATAAAAGGGTCAGCGTTATGAAATATTTTGAAGCGGACTCAATTCTCGGCGAAGTGACGCGCATTATACCGAAGCGCACAGAGGAAAAAGAAAATAAGATTTATTTTGAATTTCTTGATTTTTATCAGGATGCACCGATCAATTATATCTGGTTTTCACAGGAAGGAAGTTTTGCAAAGCTGCAGGAAGCTGTGGGGAAAAAGCCGGGAGAAAAATGGTCGCAGGAAGATATGCTGGAATTCAGTTCCGCATACACGCGGTTTAAATCAGAGTATCAGGCGAAGGGCGGCAATAAACTTAAGATTACGCCGGGAGATGCATTTTTAGCGTTTATTACATTGTACGGTTATCATGTAATTGATGAAAAAACAACAAGTGAATTAAAGGAATTGATTGCAAAAAGCTGGGAGGAGTTTGAGCTTTTACAGGAAGAGCAGGATATTGATCTGAAGATGAAGCCAAGCCAGGAGAAAAAACCTCTGTTCAGCAAATTGTTACCGTTAAGCACACCGAAATTAAAAATTGCATTCCTTTATGAAAAGACGCCGGGAACTTCATCGTGGACTTATGGGCATGAGCTGGGAAGGCTTTATTTGGAACAGACATTTCCAGATGAAGTAACCACGGTCAGCTATGAAGGCGGAACACAGGATAATGTGGACGAAAGGCTGGAGGATGCGATCGGTTCAGGCTGTAATTTGATTTTTACAACAACGCCGTCTTTTGTACAGGCGAGTGTAAAAGCAGCGATTGCGAACCCGGATATTCGCATTATGAACTGTTCTTTAAATACTTCGCATCGCTATATCCGCACATACTATGCGCGGATGCACGAGGCGAAATTTCTGATGGGCGCGGTGGCAGGCGCGATGGCGGAAAATAATAAACTGGTTTATATTGAAGATTATCCAATTTATGGTTCCATTGCCAATATCAATGCCTTTGCGCTTGGAGCGAAAATGATCAATCCGCGCGCGGAAGTATTTTTAGAGTGGTCTGCGGTCAAAGAACTTGATATTGAGGAAAAGATCCATGAAATTGGACCTGCTTGTATTTCAGGAAAAGATATGATGATACCGGAGGAGGCTTCCCGGTTTTTTGGGCTTTACCATATGGAAGGAGGATATCCTAGAAACCTTGCAATGCCAATCTGCAATTGGGGCAAGTTTTATGAACAGCTGATCCGAACAATTATGGATGGAACATGGAAGTATGATGATAAGCCGTCGTCAAACAAAGCGATCAATTATTGGTGGGGGATGTCAGCGGGTGTTATTGATGTGATTTGTTCGCAGCGCCTTCCGATTGGAACAAAGCGGTTGGTCGAATTGATGAAGGCGACGATTAGTTCCGAGCAGTTCAATCCATTTTCTGGAATATTGTATTCCCAGACAGGCGTAGCGCAGCCAGATCCAGAAAAGAGTCTTACGCCGGAAGAGATTATGACAATGGATTGGCTTGTGGAAAATGTGATTGGTTCCATTCCAAAGAAAGAAGAGTTAAAGGAACAGGCGGAAGCTGTTGTGCGGCAGCAGGGAGTAAAACAAAAGGAAGGTTGATTGGGGTATGAGGATACTGGCGATTGCGGATGAGGAGTCGAAAGCGTTGTGGGATTATTTTGATAAAAGTATGCTGGAGGGGATTGATTTAATTATTTCCTGCGGTGATTTAGACCCACGTTACCTTTCTTTTTTGGTGACTTTTTATTCCGGTCCCGTCCTCTATGTCCATGGAAATCATGATGGAAAATATGAGCAGATTCCGCCGGAGGGCTGTACCTGCATTGAAGATGATATTTTTGTCTATAAGGGCGTGCGGATTTTGGGGCTTGGCGGTTCGATGCGCTATAAACCCGGTCCGCACCAGTATACAGAGCGCGAGATGAAGCAGCGCGTGGCAAAGCTGTGGTTTAAGATTTTTTTCAGGCGCGGTTTTGATATTCTGGTGGCGCACGCGCCCGCGTATCAGTTGAACGACGGGCGCGATCTGCCGCATCAGGGGTTTCAGGTCTTTCGAACGCTGCTGGAAAGATATCGTCCGAAATTTTTCTTACATGGTCATGTACATTTGTCTTATGGAAGAAATTATAAGCGTTATGATAAATATATGGATACGCATATTATAAATGCATATGAGCGATGTGTGTTTGATTTTGAGGACGAAAATCCACAGAATCATTTGTAGATAAAAAATTTGGTAAAGTGCGCTTCTGCGTGGTGTATGTATTATACTTCTATTATTGTTCGGACTGTTTCCGCTTTAGCCATTGTTCATCATCTTCATAAATGGCAGCCTGTTCTGGAAACGCCTGCGTAATTTGTTCTTCAATGTGAAAGGCTTGGTCAAGTGTGCTGTACAGCAAAAAATTTGCCGTAAATACAATAAACCAGAAACCTGTGAGCGGCAGCAGAACAACAGACCATGGAAGAAATAAAACAACAATCCCCCAATACAAAACAGAGAGGATTGCGCAGCCAAGTGTTTTGACAAAGTAGCGCAGAAGAAACAGAATGCAGTTTCTTACTGTTTGTCTGATGGACTGTCGAAATAGTACAAGCTGCGGCCAGTATACAGAGAAAAACATAGTAAACATAATAATACCGAATAAGTAGAGCGCGGTGGTGCCAACGCTTGGAGGGGTTGGTGCAAGCCAGAACATCATAAGCATAAATACATAAAATCCAATCAGCAGGCAAAATACAATGCCGGGAAGAATTGATTGCCGCCAGTTTTGTTTTAATGCGCGTTTGTAGTTTTCCAGACATTTTCCCGGAGCGTCGCGCAGACTGCGAAATATTGCGTCGTACATACAAGACAGCGAAGGTCCAGCAAGCATACCGCCAAGAATACAAGAGGGAAGAAGAATCAGCAAGCTTGATGTTAAGACCGCGGCAAGCATTCCAAGAAGGAACGGCAGAAATCCGATCAGCGTCAATAAATTGACAAGAAACAAACGCTTAAAATCCCGGTCAAGCAGTTCTGTGTAGCGGGCAAAACCTGTCAGCCGCCGCCCAGTTCCGCTTTTTGAATAATTGTTTGAAAATAAACCCATAATAATCCTCCATTCCGAGAATGTTTCTGTTCGAGGAACCGCAAGCTCTTGTGACTCCAGGCTTATTTGTAATGTTCTCGGCATAAATAGCCCAAATAGCCCTGTGAAAAATAAGTGCATTCGCATTATTTTACATTCATTTTTTGATCATTTTATTCTAAATTTTTATTATTTCGTAAGATAAGTACAGCAATTTAAAAAGTCCGCCATTGTTGTTTCCGGGTTGTCGGTAAAGGATTCCCGGCAGGTTAGTTCAATGCATAAAGCGCTGCTGCCAACAACAGTAAATACGGAGATGCCTTCGGAAAATGGAACCTCTTTGTCCTGAAAGCGGTAAGTGAGTTTTGTGTAAGTTTGACCGTTGTAAGTAGATTGGGTTTCTTCGATCACATCATAACCGTCACGACCGGTTTCAAGCCAGGAGTTCATATTTTGCTGTGCTGTTTCAGCGTCTTTGTATTCTCCAAGCAAAAGGTGAATCTGGGCGTCATACAGCTGAACTATTTTGCCGTCACTGTCCTCGTAAGGTTCTGTTTGCCCCATTCCCCAGGCAGCATAATACATGCCGTCCATTGCCAGTGCATCTTGTTTTCCAAGCAAAATTCTGCGGCTGTCGGTATTATCGACGGTAAGAGTATCGCCGAGCTTTATCAGTGAAGTGTCCTCCGGTTTGGAAGAGAACAAAAAACAGCCGGAAAGTACAACAGCAATGATAGCAAGTATAAAAACATACTTTTTCTTCATACATAAAATTCCTTTCTTTTTCATTGAGTTTTTATAGTTTATTTTACACCATCTTTCGCGAAAAAAATAGAAAAAACTTTTTTAAATATTCTTGCCTTTGTCAAACGATTGCTGAAAATTTCCTGTAATACAAATTCAAAAATACTGACAGAATTCTTGCAATGAAGTTTAAAATAACATTTATTTGTCAGAATTGTATTGTCAATCTGTTTTTTTGTCAGGTTCAAGAGTAGTGCCTCCATTGCCGTAAGAGACAGGCAGGCAGATTAAAGGAGGCTTTACAAGCATGTTTTCCTGCAAAAGCAGATCCACGCAAAGCTCTGCAAGATCAACGACAGGCTGTACAATCGTCGAACATACATAGTCCATACTGCCAAAGTGGCGGATTCCGTCAAAACCGATCACCTGCACATCTTCCGGCACTCTCTGACCAAGCTTTCGCAGCATTTCAATTACACAGTAGGCAAGGCTGTCTGTCACGCAAAAAATTCCGTCAAAAGCAAGTTTTCCATCTTGGATATAAGAGGATAGGAATGTTTCAAATTCTTCATAGGAATCCCCGTCGTTTAAGATCTTCATTTTATAGGAAAGCCCGCGGGAGAGACAGCCGTTTTCAAAACCTGCTTTTCGCTTGTTTGGCTCGTTGTTTAAGGAAGAACCAATGCGGAGAAATGCTACTTTTTTGCAGCCGAGATCTGCCAGTTTTTCTGCTGCAAGCTGTCCTCCGGCAAAATTATCGCTCGCTACACAAGGAATCTTTGGTCCCATGGAGCGGTCGATTGCAACAAACGGCGTGTCCTCTACAACTACAAGGTTTGGATTGTAAGTCAGTCCGATAATTCCATCAACCTTATTTTGCTGCGCCATTTTAACATATTCCTGTTCCTGACTTGAATCATAGTCCGTACAGCACAGAAGCATTCGGTATTTTCTTTTTGACAGTGAACGGTTGATATGATAGGCAAGCGACGCGAAAAAAGGGTCTTGAGTGTTCGGAATCAGAAGGGCGACCGTGTAAGTACGGTTTGATTTTAAACCTTGCGCGTAGCTGTTTACCTGGTAATTAAGTTTTTCGATTGCATTTTCCACACGGATGCGGTAGGAGTCTCCGACAGGCAGTCCATTGACAACCTTGGACACTGTGCCAAGAGCAACGCCTGCTTCACGGGCAACATCCTTCATTGTTGGAGCTGAATTTCCTTTTTTCATAGTTCCTCTCATTCTGCTCCCGGCAGGGAGCTTTGTATTTTTGCAGATTTTACAATTTCGAAAAGTTTTTAGCATTGTAGTCCGCAGGAATTTTGAATTTCAAGACTGAGCATATTAGGATGTGTCTGAGAATGAATTTCTGCGTTCTGCACGCCTTAATTTGCATGATCTTTGCTGCCTTATTCGGTTACTGCAGCCAAGAAATCTCCTGCAAATTGAGATGCACAGTTTTTTTAGACACACCCTGTCCTTGACAATGCTTTTTACAAGTTTATCCCCAAGGAAACGAAAATTAATATTTAGGTTATTTCTGTCCTTTGGCAGTATGTCTGGAAGATAAAAAAGGAAATCAGATACATGAAAATTTCATGAAATAAAAAAATTAACCAGCACAAAATAAAAAAACAGCAGGAATATTATAGGTGAGTTTTATTTGGGCTGATTCGAAGATTCGGTATATTTCATAGAATATCCTTGAAATAATATACTCTTTTTTCCCTTTTGCACTATATTATACTCCGATAAAATGGATTTGTAAAGAGTTTATGAAACAATTTATGAAACGTTTCATAAAAAGTATTCTTGTAAAATATAAACAAAATCAACAAGTGTATTTTATGAAAATCCAATAAAATTATCATTTTTACCAAGTAATATAGAAAAAATAATTGACTTTGTGGAAAATGCTGATATAATATAAAATAACGTTTCACCATGAGGCGCGCATCATGGGATGAAATCAGGTATTGAATGAAACCAATTATAAAATAAATATGAAATCTTTACAGCAGCCAGGTCTTTACATACGCGGTAATTCGTATTCGACCAAAGAAAGAATTTTTACAAGCGAATTATGCGACTGCTCTATAAAAGTAATTGGTCTCCCCAAAATATTATGTTTTGAGAACATGGTATAAATCGATAAAAGCTGGAGATGAAATAGCATTGATATTCTGTGATTTCGAATATTTGGTTGTAAGGAAAGGAGAGAGAAGGATGAAAAAGAACAAAGCGGCTATGACAGGCGGAGCTGTTTCAGCACCTGTATTTCGGCAAAAACCGCTGAAGAAACGTATCCTTAACAGCTGGCAGCTGTATGTAATGCTTTTGGTTCCCGTGATACTGACGCTGATTTATAAGTACATACCAATGTACGGCATACAGATTGCTTTTCGGGATTTCAAAACTGGCTCTATGTGGAAAGCAGAATGGGTTGGGCTAAAATGGTTTAAGCGGTTTTTTACATCTCCAAACTGTGCCAGAATGATTAAAAATACATTGCTGTTGAATTTTTACGGTTTGTTGTGGAGTTTTCCGATTCCGGTAATTCTTGCCTTGATGATCAACCAGCTTCGGTTTAAGCGGTTTAAAAGAGTGACGCAGACAGTATTGTATGCGCCGCACTTTATTTCCATTATGGTTGTCTGCGGTATGATTCGTATTTTCTTAAGTCCATCAGGAGGATTGATCAACCTGATTGCGGGAACGCAGATTGACTTTTTAACAGAAGCGAGCGCATTCCGAACAATCTTTATCTCCTCTGGTATTTGGCAGGATGCAGGATGGGGAATTATCGTTTATATGGCCACTTTGTCAAATATTGATACTTCCCAGTATGAGGCGGCAAAAATTGACGGTGCTTCCATGTTTCAGAGAATCCGCAACATTGATATACCAGAACTTGTGCCGATTATGGTGCTGCAGCTGATTATGTGCGCGGGCGGCATTATGAATGTTGGATTTGAGAAAGTATGGCTTTTGCAGACCGACTTAAACAAGGCGACAAGCGATGTAATTTCTGTGTACGTTTATCAGCAGGGTATTGAGGGAGCAAAATACAGCTATTCTACCGCGATTGGGTTGTTCAACACAGCCGTCAATCTTCTTCTATTGATTGTGGTCAACCGAATCGCGAAAAAACTGTCGGATGTCAGTTTCGTGTAGGCGGTGCTTTTTCGCACTAGATTGTTTGTGCCGTCAATAAAACGGCAGAATGTGAGAAAAATTATGAAGGCGAATATAAAATCAAAAAAAGCGGCAGGCTTGTCAGAAAAGGCGAGCGATATTATTCTTGTTGTTCTTTGTGCTGTGATCTTGCTTATTGTTGCCTACCCGCTGTACTATGTGCTGGTTGCTTCCGTGTCAAATCCTTACGATGTGTACGCTGGAAAAACATTCCTTTTTCCAAGCCAGTTTACACTGGAGGGTTACAAAGCGGTATTTGCGGACGAGGGTATTTTAACAGGTTATTTAAACAGCATTAAATACACGGTAATCGGAACAGTTTTTTCGGTTGTAATGTTGTATTTAACTGCTTACCCGCTCAGTATTAAAGAACTTCCAGGAAGAAAGGCAATCAGCATCTTTTTTATCATTACAATGTATTTTGGAGGCGGGCTGATTCCTACCTACCTGATTGTAAAGCAGACTGGTTTGACCGGGACGATGTGGTCTTTGTTTTTACCGGGAGGCGTCGGCGTCGGCAATATGATTATTTTAAGAAATTTCTTTGAGAATAGTATTCCAAAGGAAATGATTGAAGCGGCGGAGATTGACGGAGCTTCCAAGTGGAAAACGTTCCTTAAAGTCATTATTCCGTTGAGCCGTTCGATTATGGCGGTTATGGTAGTATTCAGTATGGTTGCTTACTGGAACGATTGGTTTACGGCGATGATTTATTATCCGGGCGACGAAAACGCCCCGCTGCCTTTGGTTTTGCGCGGTATCCTGATTAAGAGCAGCGCGAGCGCAAGCCAGTCTGGTATGATTAGCGGAGGTTATGCGGAGTTAAATAAGATGACGGAAATGATTAAGTTTTCATCGATTATTGTGGCGGCACTTCCAATGCTGATTATCTATCCTTTTGTACAGAAGTATTTTGAAAAGGGATTTATGTCGGGCGCAGTAAAAGGATAAGATGCAAAGCTTTTTGGGACAGATAATTTCTGGTTGGCAGAAAGGCAAAAGCATATAAAACTGTCGGATCGCGGCAGAATAAACAGCACTTTATGTTTGCGCGCTGTTTGACATAAAGTTGTTTTGCAAGAAAAACAGCGCAGAAAAGGAGAAGAGGATTATGAAAAAAGCAGGTTTGTGGAAAAAATCGGTTTCTTGTATGATGGCAGGGCTTATGTTCCTGACCGCGTGCGGCGGAAAGGATGAGGAAAAGGGCAATGATACATCCCAGACAAAGTTTACTGTTATGGGCGGGATGAGCGCTCTAAGCGGCGGTTATGAGGATAATACTGTGCTGACTCAGATGCAGGAAAAAGCAGGTATCAGCATCGAGTGGATTACAATGAGTGATTCTCTCGCAGAGCAGGTCAATATCCGTATTGGAACAGATGATCTTCCAGATGCATTTCAGGCGGTTGGCTTTAGCAATTACGACTTGTCAAATTATGGTAAAGATGGAACATTTATTGATTTGACGCCGTATCTGACCGAGGAATATATGCCAAATCTCGCGAAAATTCTGGAGGAACATCCTGAGATTCGCAGTGCAATCACCATGAACGACGGCGGTATTTACGGGCTTCCGGCAGCAGAACAGATGGGAACGGCAGGGATTGGAAAAGAGAAAGATTACAGCATTTACTCGGTTCCACAGTTTTCTATGATTAACAAAGCATGGCTGGATGATCTGGGACTCGCTGTGCCGACGACGCTCGATGAACTGTACACCGTATTAAAGGCATTTAAGGATAATGATATGAGCGCAAAGTACTATGGCAATGCCGCGGGCAGCACGATTCCTATGAGTACGGGTTTTGATCAGTGGTGCTGGGGCCAGAACGTATTCTATGCTGGTTTTGGTTTTACAAACTGGCCGAACGACGTATGCAACGACCTGGTGTTAAAAGAGGATGGAACCGTTGAATTTGTCTGTGTATCTGACCAGTACCGCAAGGCGATTGAATATTTCCACAATTGGTACGCGGAAGGATTGATGGATATTGAAATGTTCAGCCAGTCTCAGACGCAGTTGATCTCCAAATGTTCTCAGGGCTATGTCGGAGTGGCTACATGGTGGGAGATCGACGAGCTGACAGGAGAACACGCAAAGGACTATGTATACCTTCCAATTCTTGATGGACCAGACGGAACGCACAATGTTACACTGCGCACCGGAGGCGCGACAAACAGCGGCAATTTAAGTATTACCAAAGCATGTAAAAGCCCTGCAAATTTATTAAAATTCTATGACCAGTGGTATGACGGCGAGATTGTAATGCAGCTTCAATATGGACCGATTGATGTTTACTTTACAGAAAAAGATGAGAATGGTTTATGGCAGAGTATCTCTGACAGCGAGTCGAGAGAAAAGTATGGAAAGAGTGCCGGAGAGCTGAAGGGGCAGTATGAAGTATATGGACCGAAGCTGATTTTAAGCGAGTACTACAATACAACATTTAAAATGGAGGACCGCGCGATTCAGCGTCTGAAAGATCTGGATGAATACTGGATGCCGTTTGTGAACAGTACGGTGACCTATCCGCTTGACTGTGTGTTTACAGAGGATGAACTGGATATTATCGACCAGTATAAAGCGGATTTTGAGAGTACGGTATCCGAGCGCGAAGGTCTGTGGCTGAAGGACGGCGGCTTGACGGATGACGAGTGGGACAGCTATGTTTCCACATTAAAGAGAAGCTGTGGAATGGAAGAACTTTTAAAAGTGTATCAGGATGCTTACAACCGCTATGCTGCGGCAAGAAATGAATAATATAAAACGAAAAGAGTTTTAAACTTTTTTATGTCTGTGCGCTGTGAAAGCCAGGTTTGGCGAAAAAAGCAGCGCAGAAAGGAGGATTGGTTTCGTATGATAAGCCAAGTTTTGCGCGACGCGCGTAAATATGAAGAGACAGCGGAAAAGGCGGTTGCGGTGGAATCCAGACCAGGATTTCATCTCTCGACCCGCATCGGCTGGATGAACGATCCAAATGGATTTTCATTTTATAATGGCGAGTATCATTTATTTTACCAATACAATCCATACAGTTCTCACTGGGATACAATGCACTGGGGACATGTGGCGAGCAGTGATCTTCTGCACTGGAGATATTTGCCGACTGCTCTTGCGCCAGATATGGATTATGACCGGGACGGCTGCTTTTCCGGCAGCGCAATTACATTGCCGGACGGCAGGCATATGTTAATTTATACTGGGGTCGAGAAAGAAATAAGACCGGACGGAAGTACTTACGCCCTGCAAAGACAATGTATTGCGGTGGGAGATGGGATAGATTATGAGAAGTATCCAAATAATCCAGTTTTGAGTGAAAATAATCTGCCGGAGGGCAGCAGCAAGTACGATTTCCGTGATCCAAAGATATTTCAGAAAGCAGATGGATCGTATGGCTGCGTTGTTGGAAACTGTGATAAAGACAGAGATGGAAGAGTTCTTTTGTTTTCCAGCAAAGATGGTTTTTCCTGGAACTTTGAACGGATTTTCGCTGCAAACAACGGAAGATTTGGGAAGATGTGGGAGTGTCCAGACTTTTTTGAGCTGGACGGAAAACAGGTTGTGATAGTCAGCCCGCAGGAAATGATGCCGCAGGGATTTGAGTATCACAATGGAAACGGCACGCTCTGCCTGATTGGAAAAATAGATGAGACAACAGGGGAGTTTGTGGAAGAACACAATCAATCAATCGATTATGGAATTGATTTTTATGCGCCGCAGACAACACTTGCGCCAGACGGCAGGCGGATTATGATTGGATGGATGCAGAATTGGGACACTTGCCCAGGCAATGCTTCCGATCGGTTGTGGTTTGGGCAGATGACCTTGCCGAGAGAGCTTTCCATCAAGGACGGACGGCTGATTCAAAAACCGATAAAGGAGATCGAAAATCTGCGGCAGAATAAAGTATCTTATGAAAATCTCACTTTTACGGATGTAATTCAACTGGATGGGATAAAGGGAAGAAAAGTGGATATGGAATTGTCCATTCAGCCGGGAGATGAAAAACAGATTTATCACAAGTTTGCTGTAAGGTTTGCGCAGGATGGCAATTATCAGACTTCGGTCAGTTTCCGGCCTTATGAGGGGATTGTAAAGATTGATCGCAAATTTTCCGGCTCAAGGCGCGCGGTGATTCATCAGCGCCGAAGTCTGGTGCGGACAAAAGGCGGAAAACTGAAGTTGAGAATTATTTTGGACCGGTTCAGCGCAGAGATTTTTGTGAACGACGGAGAACATGTACTTACAGTGACAATGTACACAGACCAGACAGCGGACGGAATTTCTTTCTTTGCGGACGGAGCGGTCACAATGGATGTTGTAAAGTATGATTTGTAAAAATTATATTACGTCGTTCGACATGGTTTTCTGTGGGCAGGAATTGCTTTTACAGAGCAATGATACCGTTCGCGAAGGAAGATGTTTTTTCTTTCACCGAGCGCGAATCAACACAGTAGAATTTCTGCAAATAAAGAAAAATCTGATATGAAACAGTATAGAAGCAACGTGATAAAAAATTTATTTGGCGGCATCCACAGATTTTAGATTTGTGTCAAACGCTTTGGAATGGGGATTGGAATGGAAAAAATGGATGTGACAGCGATGGGGGAATTGCTGATTGATTTTACAGAAAACGGCGTGAGCATTCAGGGAAATCCGCTGTATGAAGCAAACCCCGGCGGCGCGCCGTGCAATGTGCTTGCCATGCTTGCAAAATTGAAACGCCGCGTCGCTTTTATCGGGAAGGTTGGAAATGATTTTTTTGGAACGCAGCTAAAAGCGGCGATTGAGGAAGTCGGAATCTGTTCAAAATATTTGTATAGAGACAATGAAATACATACAACGCTGGCGATGGTACATACATTTCCAGACGGGGACAGAGATTTTTCGTTTTACCGCAATCCGGGAGCAGATATGATGCTTACCAAACAGGAAATACCAGAGGAATTAATTAAAAATTCCAGTATTTTCCATTTTGGAACTCTGTCAATGACTCACGAGGAAGTGCGCGCGGCGACAAAACATGCCGTAAAAACTGCAAAAGATGCCGGCGTGATCATTTCCTTTGACCCAAATCTGCGCCCGCCGCTCTGGGAATCGTTGGAGCAGGCAAAAGAGCAAGTGCTGTATGGGCTTTCCCAGTGCGATATCTTGAAAATTTCGGATAATGAAGCACAGTGGCTGACCGGGTGCGAGGATTTTACAGAGTGTGTGGAGTGGATTCTTGACCGATATCCAATCCCGCTGATTTTGGTATCTTTGGGCAAGCAGGGAAGCCGCGCTTATTATCAGGGAAAAATGGTGGAAGCAAAGCCGTTTCTGCGCGCGGATACCATAGAGACAACTGGGGCGGGAGATACATTCTGCGGGTGTATACTGCACTATATTTTGGAGCACGGTTTAAAAAATCTTTCCGAAGAACAGCTGAAAGAAATGCTCACATTTGCAAACAGCGCTGCATCTTTGATCACAACAAAAAAAGGCGCGCTGAAAGTGATGCCATCAAAAGAGGAAATTGAGAAAAACAGAGTTCAGAGTTAAAAATTTTGCAGGATACTGAGAAAATAAAGGAATAAGGGAAAGGAGGGATTTGTTTGTATTTTCGATTGATGCAGTTTTGTGAACGGGCATTGCTTGCAGCGTTTGCTCTGATAATGATTACTTGTACAGGTTGTGGAAAAAGCAAAGAATCGAACTTAATGCTGCATCTTGCATTTAATGAAGGAAGCGGCGCGGCGGCAAAGGACAGTGCAGAAAATATTTCGGACACGGAAGTTCATTACCGTTTTACTCATGCGGCATACATGGAAAACCGGGAGCCGGAATGGAGAAAAAATGGCATATCAAAGGGTTCTTTGCTGTTTGACGGAAGCTCTACCTGGCTGGAATATGGACCGGAAGAAATTTGTGTGTCCGGGGACGCTTTTTCTATCAATGTGTGGGTAGCTCCGCGCGCGTTTGAATGGGATGATCCAAATGCTGCGAAAAATGGGAATGCTCAGTTGACTGCGATTGTAAGCCAGTATGATAAGGCGAAAAAGCAGGGATTTCTTCTTGGCTATCAGCGTTTTGGAAGGCTGTGTTTTGAGATTGGAACCGGGGATGAATGGATTACGCTCTGGGGCGAAGGAGAGAATCTGAAAAAATATGAGTGGAATCAGGTAACGGCAGTATTTGACGGAAAAAACGGGCAGATTTGTCTGTATCTGAACGGGGAGAGAATTGCTTCCGAATGGATTGCAATGGAATCCAAAATCAGTCCGGCAGAGAACAAAAAACTGCTGGTTGGCAAGAACTCGGAGGCAGAACAGATCGCCGCTGGTACGTTCCATATGTTTGCGGGGCTGATGGATGAATTAAAATTGTACAATAAAGTGCTGAATGAAGAAGAAATTACAATGCAGGATGCGCCGGAAATTGCATACGAAGATATTGGGCTTGTAAATCTTTTAACAGATGATATCTATAAGCCGCAGTATCACGGAGGACCGTACCAGCATTGGATGAACGAGCCGCACGCGCCAGTCTATTACAATGGTATGTATCATTTGTTTTATCAGAGCAATATGATTGGGACATACTGGCGCAATATCAGCTGGGGGCATTTGGTCAGCAAAGATATGGTAAATTGGCAGCCGATCAAGGAGGCAATTACTCCGCAGGAAAATTCTGTTGTGCCGGATGGCGTCTGGTCGGGCGGTGCGACTCTTGATAAAAACGGCGTTCCGCTTTTGTTTTTCACCGCAGGCAACGACAGTTTTGCAAAGGACGGCTTGATTTCGAATCAGAATGTTGGAGTCGCTTACCCGGCAGATCTCTCCGATCCATACCTGACAGAATGGATTGTGTGCGACAAGCTTGCGATACAGCAGGAAGCCGGTCAGGGGCGCGCCGGAGAGTTCAGAGATTCCCATATCTGGAAAGAGGGAGATACATGGTGCCTGCTCCTGTGTACAGGCAGCACAAAATCCAGAGGCGGAAGCGCGATTTTATATGAGTCAAAGACGTTAGAATTAAAGCCTGACGGAACTGTAGATATGGATTGGAACTATATGGGACCAGTTTATGAACTGGAAAATCCATCCGGGCTTTACGGTACAAGCTGGGAACTTCCGATTTTGATTCCGCTGACCAACGAAGCTGGAACGATACGGAAATATATTTTTATGATATCTCCTGCACCTGCTGCGACCGCGGACAATAAAGTCTATTATTTTATCGGTGATTTTAATGTAGAAACAGGAAAATTTACGCCGGATGAAAAATTTGATAATCAGCCGGGACTCCTTGATTACGGGTGCAATGTATTTACTGGACCAAGTGTTTTTATCGATCCGGTAAGCGGAGATGTGTGCGTGTTCAGCATTATGCAGGATCAGAGAAACGGCGCGGAACAAGGTTCTTCCGGGTGGGCGCACAACGTTGGATTAACAAGGAAATTGTGGTTAAACGACGATGGCACAGACGCAAAAATTGCCCCGATTGACGCGCTTCATAATCAGGAGGAAGATGTTCTTGTCGATGCAAAAAATCTTACCTTACAGCAGGCGAATGATGAGTTGAAAAAAGTGGAAGGCGATCTGCTCTATATCCGGGCAGTTCTCACTCCGAACAGCCAGAATGAATTTGGAATCCGCGTAAAATCGGATGGAAAAAGAAATATGACATTCTTCACTTACAGCCCAAAAGAAGGAAAGATTTTTGGCGATACGAAAAATAAGGGAAGTGAAGCTTCGACAAATAGCGTATCGGGTGCGCTTGCTCTTGAAGATGGAAAATTATCGATAGAGATTTATATTGACCGCTCGCTTGTGGAAGCGTTTTTTAACGATACAAAAGCCATTAGTATGCGCAGTTATGGAGATTATGAGGCGCAGGGCGTGGAGCTGTTTTCCGACGGCGAACTGACAGTAGAAAGTTTGTATGCAGCAAAGATAAAGTCGATTTATAAGGAAACTGAGAAATAGTTTATAAAAGTTGTTTGTGCAAAAAATAGAGAGATTAACATGAAAAATAAGTATAATTATTTATTTTTTTGTACTGCATTCGCAAAAATTGGAGTTTATGCTGGAGCGTTATAAATTCTAATTGCATTTACCTGTACAAAAAAGCGCTCCAGTATGGAGGATTTTTATGAAAAGAAAAAATACAGCAAAAGCAATTTCTGGTCTTGTAATGGCAAGTATGCTTTTCGGGTGTGTTGGATGCGGTTCCGATTCCGAACCAGATTCCAAAAAAGCGGCGGAGGATATTGTAAACGGCAGCTTTGAAGCCGAGCACGAAAGCGGACAGTGGACAGGCTGGACACGTACAGGGTCGGCATTTAATGTAAGAGGTTTAAGCGATGCGGCGGAGATGAACGGCGTTCCGATGGAAAAAGAGGGAACTTTATTTTTCTGCGGAACCGCGGCGGATAACCCAGCAATGAAAGGAACGCTGATTTCCGATGTGTTTCAACTTGGGGGAAATGGATTTATTACATTTAAAATGGGCGGCGGGAAAAATACCGAAAAAGTGTATGTAGAGTTTTTTGAGGAGGGAAATGATACTGCGCTTGCCAAAGTAGCAAACACAGATTGCGACGGAATTTTTATCACCGATCATTTAATCACAAAAGTTGTTGATCTCTCTGCTTATATTGGTAAAAATATTTATATTAAAGTGACGGACAGCGACGATGGTTTTGATTATGCCTATGTCAATCTGGACGGATTTAAAGTATGTACATCCGACGAGGAAGTAAAAGCTGCCGAGGCGGATTATAAGCGTCAGATTGAGGCTTACGGAGAAAAACCGTTCGAGGAGGATGAAACATCAGCAACAATCAAGAACGGCGGTTTTGAAACCGGAGATTTGACTGGATGGAAAATATTAGAGGGGACAGCATTTACCAATCAGGGCGTTGTTTCGACAAGCCAGATGTACTGGAACGACCGCAGTGTGTACGGTGAGGGCAGTTATTATCTGGATGGCAGCAACAATGGAGCGATTGCAGAAAGTCTTACTGGTGCGATCCGTTCGACAAAGTTCACACTTGGCGGGGATGGATATATCAGCTTTATGATCGGCGCGGGCAATCAGAACTGTTATGTGGCTGTGTGTGATGGAAATACCGATGAAGAACTGATAAAAGTTGAAAATACATACTTCAGCGACCCGGCGCTTGCGCTTACACTGCTTCGTGTGTATGTAGATGCAAGTGAATATAAGGGCAGGGTGCTTTACTTAAAAGTGGTTGATCATAATGACGGCGGCGGATTCGCATTTATGAATGTGGATGATTTTCGAGTTTCTATGACATTGGATGAAGTGGCGGCTCTGGAATTAGAACAGTTGGATAAAATTAAAAATGAAACCTATAATTCTGCAACTTACGATGATTTGACTGCCTTGTTAAATTATTATAACAATTATCCGTATCCAGTACCGCTTGCCGCGCTTGTGATGAACTCATACATTCCGCACAAAGTGGTAGATTGCGGGACAATCGATCTTACTGCACTTACTTCGGATGCAAAAGCTTCTTATGGAGAAACGGAAGTGACAGATTTTGAGATTTTGAAAGTTGTTTTTGACGGAACGGAATATACCGATGGTTTTGGTTCCTTTGATATGAGCAAGCCAGGCTGCTACAGTGTAACTTACGGGGTTTCTTACGAAGGAAAGTCGATTGAGGCAAACTTTACTGTTGTGGCGATGGCAGACCATAACTCGGTAGCAAACGGCGGTTTTGAATCTGGAAATCTTGCAGGCTGGACGGTGCTTGCAGAGAATTGGAGTTATGTGGACGGTCAGGCAGCAGGCGTAATTTCTGCCGAAAATTACTGGGGGGAAGCTCTGCCTTACAACCAGGCTGGAAATTATCATCTGGACGGCTGGAACAACGGAATTGATGAAGGAAGTACATGGTCCGTGCGGTCAACCAATTTTACTCTTGCGGGTTCTGGATTTATCTCGGTGCGCATGGGCGGTCATGCGGCGGCGGTGCGCGTGTACAAAGCAGATGGAACAGAAGTCGGATATTATCAGCAGAATCGTTTTAGCGACGTAAATTTCCCAAGTCTTGCGGCGGGCGGTTCCTGGGCGGATATGGGAACTTATGTAATTGATCTTTCGGCATATCTTGGCGAGGAATTGTACATTGAGCTGTGCGATGAGCAGGCAGAAGGATGGGCGCACGCATTCTTTGACGAGATCGTAACTTACTATGAAACAGCACCGGATTACGCAAACAGCGCCGACACTGTTCCAGACGGCGGCACTGGTGAAGAAGTGCAGATTCCATGGCAGTTATTGCAGGCGTCATAAAAACCTTTTCTATAATTGAAAAAAGTCCCTTGTCTTTCCGGCAAGGGACTTTTGTTTTGATCCGCTGTTTTTATTGAGAAATTCTTCCGAATGTTTTCGGGATAAAGCTTGCAAGCAATATAGAGTTGTGATAAAATTATTACGGTTATTGCACAAAAATTATTGTTATTTTATTATAATATTTACTGTTTTTATAATAAATTATTGTTGTGCTATGACTTGCAAAATTTGGATTCAGAAAAAAGCAAAGCGACGTTTATTAACATAGAATCTTCTTGATTAAAATGCCATGTATACGGCAGAAGGTGAGGAAAAAATGGACGACAAAAAATTTTTGGAACAGTTGGAATGCACGGGAATTGTCCCGGTGATTAAGCTGGAAAATACAGCGGATGCAGTGAATCTTGCAAAAGCTCTGTATGACGGGGGGATTCATTGCGCTGAAGTTACATTCCGCGCAAAAGGAGCAGATCAAGTTATTTCTCAGATGGTGGAAGCCTATCCTGATATGCTTGTCGGCGCGGGTACGGTTCTCACGATAGATCAGTGTGATCAGGCGATTGCGGCAGGGGCGAAATTCTGCGTAGCTCCGGGACTTAATCCATCGATTGTAAAACATTGTCTTGACAGAGGAGTTCCATTTGTACCAGGAGTTGCAAATGGAAGTCAGATTGAGCAGGCAATGGAGCTTGGACTTGATTTTGTAAAATTCTTCCCGGCGGAACAGGCAGGCGGACTTGCTTATATTAAGGCAATTGCCGCACCGTACTCACAGATCAAGTTTATGCCGACAGGCGGGATAAACGAGAATAATTTAAATACATACCTTGCATTCCAAAAGATTGTCTGCTGCGGCGGAAGCTGGATTGTTCCAGATCATTTGGTGAAAGCAGGCAAGTGGGAGGAGATTACGGCGCTTTGCCGCGCGGCGGTCAATAAAATGCTTGGTTTTTCGATTGCGCATATTGGGATTAATTGCGAGAATGAAAATGAGGCGGAATCTACTTGCGCAGATTTTGCAAAAATGTTTGGCTGGGAGCAGAAAAACGGCAGCAGCAGTATTTTTGCAGGGAGCTTTATCGAGTGTATGAAAGCGCCGTACAAGGGTGCAAAAGGGCATATTGCAGTGGCGGCAAACAGTGTGCGCCGGGCGGTCTATCAGCTTTCGCATCTAGGAGTTGAAGCGGATTTATCTACTGCAAAATATGATGCCAGCGGCAGAATGACAGTTGTATATTTGAAAGATGAATTCAGCGGATTTGCGGTTCATCTGGTAGAAAAAAAATAATAATAAAGAGAGGGGCTGCTGAAAAACCATGGTTTCCCAAAATATGCAGTATTTTACCAAGCTGGATTTTACTGTATATTGCAGGAATCTTGTGTTTTTCCACAGCCCCTTTACGCACAAAGAAATGAAAAAAAGATTGTGCGTTTTTATATAATAACCTTAAAGGCGCGCAAAGGATTTTTGGAGGAATTTTTTATATGAGTTTTGCTGTAGTTTATATCAGCGGCGTTTTCAGCCGCAGAAAACAGTGATGCGGCTGTTTATCCGTGCTCATGATCTTGGTGTAACGGGTGCGGATAAAGTTTTAAAAGAGATTGATCGATTGGGACTTGACGGAGTGCAGCTTGTCGCATATAAAGTGCTTCCGGGCGTGGAATACCGTCCGAATGCAATTGATTCCAAGTGTGCTGTGCAGGTCGCAGAAGCCTTTGCAAAAGCGGGAAAAAGCATTCCGCTGATTGGAGCGTATTTTAATCCCGTGCATCCACAGGAAGAAAAAGTGGAGAATGGTATGGCGGTCTTTCGTGATTATCTGCGGCTTGGCCAGGATTTTGGATGCGGTGTCGTCGGCTCTGAAACAGGCTCGTGCAATGGAGATCCATGGATTTACCATCCAAAAAACCGCACAGAAGAATCGCGTTCAAAAGTTGTCGAGGTATTTTCCGAACTTTGCGATTATGCGCAGGATTTTGGCGTGCATGTCGGTATGGAAGGCGCGTTTGGACATGTCTGTTATGATGTAAAATGTCTGGAGCGTACCGTGAAAGATATTGGAAGAAGCAATATAAAAATTATTTTTGATTTGTATAATTATCTGGATCGTTCCAATATAGAACAAAGATATGATATTCTTTCGGAAGGACTGCAGGCGTTTGGCGACCGTATCTGTGTTTTTCATCTAAAAGACTGTAGAATTGCGGATGACGGTTCGATGATACAATGCGGCGTCGGCAGAGGAATTTTTGATTATACCAGAATTCTTTCAGAAATTAAGAAAGTATGCCCGAATGCAAATCTTGTTTTAGAGGAAACTGTGGGCGAAGATATTCCATACTCCATCGCTTATTTAAAAGAAAGAATTTGACGTTTCAGACATGCTCTAGGGATAGGAGTTGTTATCATGGATGCAGATCAGTGCAGAACACGGATCAAAAATTTTTTTGAGACGTTATATGATAGAATGAAAACTATAGATGAAGTTTTGGTGAAAACCGCCATGATCGAAGACAACGAGTCTATGTGGGCGGAGGGATCCGCGCCGGACAAAGACGGGTGGGTGACATGGAAACTTGTTCCAGCGCAGGTAAGCGATAGAGAAATAGAAGAGCTGGAAGAATACATCGGTGCAAAACTGCCGCAGGTATTAAAAATATTTCTCACGACATACTTCCATTATTTTGATGAAGAAATTGGAGCAAATCCAGTAAATGAAAAATTTGAAGGTGTTTTAGAAGCTTATAATCCTATATTGGCAGATAATGAATATCTTCCGTTTGCGTGGGACAGAGACAGATATTATATTCGGTGCATTGATCTGAAAAATATGCCAGAGGAAGAAGCTTGTCCGGTTGTACAGATCGACCATGAAATTTTATTTGATTTTGACGAGGATACTACAGGAAGGGAAGAACTTGAAGAAGTGATGGAAGTTGTGGCAGAAAATTTCTTTGAATACTTAGATCTTATTTTGGAAGCTGTGTCAAAAAAATAAACGACAGTGCCTGTAAGTTAAAAAGATGCTTGTACAAGAAAAATAACGCGGAAGCGGGGAATTTTTATGAAAAATTTTATGGATAATGATTTTCTTTTAAAAAATAAAACGGCGCAGGTTCTTTATCATACCTATGCAAAAAATATGCCGATTTTTGATTTTCATTGTCATCTTAATATCAAGGAAATTTATAATGATAAAAGTTTTTCTTCCATCACCGAAGCGTGGCTTGGCGGCGATCATTATAAATGGCGGCTGATGCGCGAAATGGGTGTCGATGAAAGTTATATTACAGGTGAAAAAAGTGATTACGAAAAGTTTTTAAAATACGCCGAAGTGATGCCTTACGCGATTGGGAATCCGATTTTTCATTGGACGCACCTTGAATTGCGCCGTTATTTTGGCATTGATGATATTCTTTCACCAAGAACTGCGGAGTCGATTTTTCGGCGCGCAAATGAAAAATTAAAAACGCGCACTGCGCGCAAGTTAATTGAAATAAGCAATGTCAAAAAAGTTTTTACGACGGACGATCCCGTGGATGACCTGCATTTTCATAAACTTTTAAGGGAGGACAAATCTTTTTCGGTTGAAGTTGCTCCGGCATTTCGTCCAGATAAGGCAATCAATATTGAACTGCCGGGATTTGTTCCTTACATTGCAAAATTGTCGGATGCCGCTGAGATAAAAATCGACGGTATTGAGAGTTTGTGCAGTGCGCTGACAAAACGGATAGAATATTTTGACAATGCAGGATGTGTGTGTTCCGACCATGCGCTCGATGTTGTTATGTTTCTGCCTGCGACCGCAGAGCAAGCAGATCGGATTGTAAAAAAGGCGCTTGCGGGGGAGAGTTTGACACGCATAGAAATCGAGCAGTATAAAGGATATATTCTTGTTCATCTTGGAAAGCAGTATGCGCGCCTGCACTGGGTTCAGCAGTACCATATCGGCGCGCTGCGCAACAATTCGAAAAGATATTTAAAACAGCTTGGTTCAGATACTGGTTTTGATGCGATTGAGGATCATCCTTTTGCAAATAAACTTTCCATGCTGCTTGACACGCTTGATTCTACAGACGAGCTGCCAAAAACAATTCTCTATTGCCTGAATCCAAGAGATAATGAAGTTTTGGCAGCGATGATCAACTGTTTTCAAAAAAGCGGAATTGTGGGAAAAATGCAGTTTGGTTCAGCGTGGTGGTTCAACGATCAAAAGGATGGGATTGAACGCCAATTAACAGCACTCGCGCAGGTCGGTCTAATCAGTAAATTTGTAGGAATGCTGACGGACAGCCGCAGTTTTCTTTCTTATACGCGCCACGAATATTTTAGAAGAATTCTCTGCAACATGCTTGGAACGCTGATAGAGGAGGGCGAGTATCCAGACGAAATTGAATTTGTCGGTACGATTGTGCAGGATATTTGCTATCATAATGCGGCGGCGTATTTCAGAAAATAATTTTAACAATTTTCGTCTATCGCACATTGTATTTTTTGCTGGTTGTTAGTCCGAATTTTTCTTATGTTGATTTAAAATGGCATTAAATAGATATTTACCTTTTTCTCGTTGATGGAAAGGTACCAGCAGTTTCGCCAATCGCAGCTTGAACGCGAAAATTAGCTGTGATACAATCAGCGTAACAAATCAGAATTTGGAAGGAGTTGCAGCCATGAGTTATGATTTGATGGTTTTTGAAAAAACAAAAGCACCTGCCACAAGAAAAGAATTTATGGCATGGTATGAAAAGCAAACGGAATGGGCGGAAGAACACGATTACCAGACAATTCGTGTATCCTCTCCCGCTTTGCAAAATTGGTTTATGGAAATGATAGAAAAATTTCCTCCTATCAATGGGAAGTATGCACCAAATTTTGATTCTATGGATGAAAAGGAAGCTGAAGATTTGGATCGGCATACGGTTGACTATAGTATTGGATATCATGTAATTTATGCTGCGTTCGCCTGGTCGGTGGCAGACGAAGCCTATGAATTTATGCGCACTTTGGCTAAGAAGCATAAGGTTGGCTTTTTTGATGTAAGTGCAGATCAGGGGGATATTATCTTGCCAGATGGGACTATAATATAAAACTATCTATTCTAGTTTGCTAAGCAGTTATTTTCAATGGCTGGCTGCCGGTCTGGTTATTTTGATGAATGAAAAAATTAAATGCTAGAAATACAAAGGGAAATTGGGAATTTTGCTAAACATATTTTTTTATAAGCGATTTTCAAAAGGTTTGCTGTAACTCTGATAGAAATAGGAGGTCGCCGATGTTTGGATTTTTAAAGAAAGCTGGAAAAGCAAATTCGCTGGATAAGATTGTGCAGGAACTGGAAATGAATATGTCAAACAATTATAAAGATGCTGCTCAGGAGAATTTCAGGGAGTTTGAACAGACTTTAAATCACTTGGAAGCAGCGGGAAAGCTCAGTCAAGCACAGATTTCAAATTACAAGCGAAAGCTGTCTTTGTATAAAGAAAAATTAAAGAATTATACGCATAAAGATCAAAAAGTTACATGGATGTTATAAAAATAATTTTAGTTATCCGATAGGCTGTCGCTTTTCACACTTATACAAGAAAAATAACATAGAAATGGGAATTCTTATGGCAATAAAGAAAAAATTTATGTTTGACGGAACAAGTATGCATGAAGAAATTGTGCGGTCCAAAGGCGAAGAAAAAAGTTCTTTGGCAAAAAAACAGAACGCTGCGGAAAATCGAAAAGCGGAAGATATAGAAATTAAAATGCTTGTTTCAAGTCTTTTGAAAAAAGATGGCAGACAGTATGCCAGAGTGTCGTTTCTTCGCGGGGAGGATATTGCAGAAGGAATCGTTCCAGACGGGAAACTGGAGCGTGTAAGCGGGTTTTCCGAGGAAGAAGCGGCAGGACTGAGATTTTATCTTGCCGCAAACAAGGAAGCAATCTTGGAACAGGCAAAACAGATTGACCCGCTGACAAACTGGCTGCGCGCCGGAAAAAAATCAGAGTGATTTGTTCCATCCAGTGAGATCGGAATTGCGGATTGCTGTGAAAATTCGTTCGTTGATTCCAGGATTTTCGCGGTTCAGACGGCGCAAAAGTTCTTCCACATAAAAGCGGCGGGTTTTGCCGTTGGCCGGGCAGGGGCTTTTTACAACTGGAAGCCCGTCTTTGTGGGCGAATCCTGATATATCCGCCTCTTTCATATAAAGCAGCGGGCGAATCAGCGTCAATCCGCTTTTATCAAGGTATGTGACTGGCTCAAGCGTCTGGAAGCGGCCTTCGTAAAAGAGAGATAAAAACATTGTTGCAATCACATCGTCCCTGTGGTGCGCATAGGCGATTTTATTGCATCCAGCCTCTTTTATTGCATTATTCAGCGCACCTTTGCGCAGTTTTGCACAGAGCGAGCAGGGATTATTTTCACCGCGTTCTTCAAAAATAATCCTGCCGATTTCTGTTTTAACAACTGTGTATGGAATATCTCGTTCTTTGCATAATGTGTGTATTTGACTAAGGTCAAGATTGTTAAAACCAAGGTCAACAGTGACCGCATAAAGGGTGAAAGGCTTTGGATAGAAACGCATCAGTCCATGCAGAGCAAAAAGCAGCGCAAGACTGTCCTTGCCGCCGGAAATACCAACCGCAATGCGGTCGTTTTCCTGAATCATATCATAATCGTCAATCGCGCGCCGCACTTGGCTCATCACTTGCTGTAGCGTCATAAAAAACCTCATTCCTTAAGTCTTTGTATTTATGTACTCTTTTATCTAATAAATTTATAATCGCTGAAAATGCTTATTATTTTTGACAGAGCGGCAGGCTTTCCATAAACGATAGACCATCCGCCGAGCAAGAATCCCCTCATCAGTATTTCCTCCAAAACAGGAGCCAAAAGACAAACCTGAATCAGCGTAATAATGGGCGTTTTACTCAAAGAAATCAGTGCTTCCTGATAGCTTGCTTCGCTTGATGGAAAAGCATTTGCCAGTATCACGTCAAGACCCTTGTCCAAAAGAAAGAAAAATAATGCGGAGCATTCCACAGCCAGCAAAATTCCTTTTCCAGAAATATTTTTTAATATCTCGATACGAAATGCATTTTTTCGAACGAGAAGAAAAAGAAAAGAAGCCATACATAAAATAATAGCAGTAATATGAAAATATTTTTGTCAGCCAGGGAAAATTTTTTTCCATACTGCAACATCCAAAAAGGTGTACAACAACATAAATCCAAACCAGGTAAGCACCCAGATCAGCCCGTTAAAAATTGAGATTCCGTTTTTCATAAATAAAATCCTTTCAAAATCATTCTATCAAATGTTGTTTTTTACGTCAAGAAATTAAAAAAATTAAGAACTGCAAACAACAATAAAATTCCGCCGCCAATATTTAAGAAAAAGCAACCGTTTTGGCAGGCGGAATTTATTAAGATTTAGATATTATACAATGTTTGAGATATTGCAGATATTTTTTGGAAAAATTTTTTACGGCGTATAAAAGGAATACAGCAGAGTATTTTCGCTGTTTTTTATATTGTATTTTATCAGAAATGTATTGATCCCTTCTTGTTTTTCCTGCTCGCCGGTGACAATATAATATAAATTATTTTCTTCTTCCTGAACGATGGTAATGGAAGTGGCTTTTATGCTTTCTGGAAGAATATTTTGAAGCGGAGAAAGCGTATTGTTTGTTTTATCTAACTGGTACAAATTATGGTCAATGCTGCAATATACCGAATTTCCAGCCAGCACACTTCCCTGACTTGACTTATAACTTCCGCAATTTTTTGCATTTTGGTTTTCATCAACCATAAGCAGCGTACATGTTTCGCCGTCAGATAACAGCAGAAAAGTTTTTTCATTTTGAATGGCGAGTGATTCTAAAAAATAGCCAGAACAGCGGTATAATTCTTTTGTTTTCTGAGTATTTAAATGGTATGTGTAAAAAATCAGTTCTTCCTTGTTCGAGGAAGTATAATAAACGCAGTCGGAATAAATACCTTCAACACGAAGAATCTCGTCCGGCAATTTATATTCCGACTGAGCTGTTCCTGAGATATCTGCCTTTGCAATCGTGGCTGAAGTTTCTTCCATTGATTTCAGATAACTGCAATACAGGAAATCATCCCGAAGCAAAATACATTCAATAAAGTAAACCGAATTTAATTCCAGTATTTTTTGTGTGTTGGAGCCGTTCAAATCACAACGATAAATTGTCAGGTGGTTTTCTTCTACTTCTCCAGTATTTTCCCCTACATTTTCAGCAGCATAATATAATTTATTATGATATACTGCAAAGAAATTGGTATCTGTCGGCAGAGCAGAAGAATTGGAGGAAAGCGTATCCGATACAGCAAAATTGCGGAAATACACCGGAGCTTCCTGAAAACTTGAAGAGGAATCCGCGGTTCTTGGAATGGTCATAAAAGCTACGGCACAAAATACAGCCAGCAAAATAACACAAAATAGAACAATAAAATTATTTTTTCTTTTTCTCATAATATTTTCCACCCTCCTTTTTGTATTTGACTCGCCAAATGCAGGACCAGAGACAAAACCATTGTATCGACCAGCACACGAGAGCAAAGTTTCTGCATAAGCTTTTCTCTCTTTCAAATCTGCATGTTGTAAAGTGCTTTCGTCGCAGAACATTTCCATATCTTGTTCCATGCGGCGGGATGCCAGCCAGACAAGAGGATTCCACCAATGCAGGCATACACAGATCAGCCAGGCAAAACGAACAAGGGGATCGCAGTGCCGGATATGGGTTCTCTCATGCCGCAGAATATATGATTTTTCTGGTTCGTTTAAAGAGTAAGGAAGCAAAATGCGGGGTTTGTATATTCCGATTACAAACGGTGACGATACCCTCTCGCACAGCCAAATATTTTCACAATCATAAACAGCACATGCAATTTGGCGGCGCACCCTGAAATACTGAGTGATATGCCAAAGAGAAGCAACGCTTATTCCAATCAGATAACATGCGCAGAGCAGTATAGTGTTGTCCGCAGTACTTGTGAAAGGGGATAATGGTAAATGGTGATCTGCCGCATCAAGTTCTTCTTTTTTTATATCTGTATCTAAAATATCATTATTTTTTGAAGATATTGTCGGGGATTCGGTAATATTTTGCATATTTTCCGATGATACAGAAAAGTTTTCATCATGATTTTGTTCGTTTTTGGGAAACAAAACAGTGTTTGAAAGAGCAGGCTGCAAGCTGAACGGCGAGGATACCATAATAGGACATAACAAACTGATCAGCGCCAATATCCAAAGACTGTAACTGTAAATTTTGGGATATTGCTTTAAAAAACTCCGCGCAGCCAGAATAACTAAAATTAACACGGAGCCTTGCAGACTCATGCGCCAGAGCCGAAAAATAGTAGCAGTTACCATAATTTCCTCACATTCTTCTGTCAACGGACAGTCTTTATAGATCAAAAGGAATTTACTTCAGTCTATTATAATAAACTACAATCAGTTTATCACAGCAGACCAGCGTTGTCAATATTTTTGTTATATTTATTTTTCCAGCATAAACAGTGTCCTTACCAATAAATTGACAAATATAAAATTATAGGGTATAATCCAATCAGTCGATAATATAAGAAAGGCTGATTAAAAAATGGAACTAGATAGTAATAAACATTCAGTATTTTCGCTAAATTATCATCTTATACTGGTTGTGAAGCATCGCAGACAGATATTCGAGAACAATATTTCCAATTATGCAAAAGAAATATTTGAATATATTGCTCCAAATTACAATATAAGCTTGCAGGAATGGAATTATGAGAAAGATTATGTTCACATTGTATTTAAAGCACATCCAAACTCGCAGATAAGCAAATTTATAAATGCTTATAAAAGTGCAAGCAGCCGCCTGTTAAAGAAAGAATTTCCTCAAATACGGGAAAAATTATGGAACGGGTATTTTTGGAATCAAAGTTTTTGTCTGATAACAGCAGAAGGTGCGCCTGTTGAGATGATTCACGAATATATACAGACGCAAGGACCAAAGGATAGGCGAAGAAAAAGTGAAAAAAACAAAAATAACAAATTAGATTTATAAAGAATGGTATTTTTATCGCCATAGAAAGGCAGGTTTTTGCACCTGTAAGATTTTGTGAAATATCCAATTATATTTTTGCCGAAGGAGCAGTGGGAGGGAACCATTGTTCCAATTTCGTATACAACAGAAGAATATTATGATATCGCAGTTGAACGCAATACTTACGGTTTTACTGTGGAGATGAAAAAGAAGCGTTTTGCAGAACCAGTTACACATACGCCCGAAGAATATGATTTCCCAGATCGGCTATATGAAAAACATTGGGAAAATGCGCGTGCATGGGGGATCGTTCAGGAGAAAAAATTGATGGCAGCAATAGAAACTGCTCCAGAAGAGTGGTCAAACAGACTCCGCATTACAGAGCTTTGGGTAGATCAATGCCTGCGCGGGCAGGGAATAGGGCATTCTTTCATGGAACTTGCAAAGGAGCGTGCGCGGCAGGAAAAACGCAGAGCAGTGATACTGGAAACACAATCCTGCAATGTCAATGCGATTGGGTTTTACTTACATGAGGGATTTACTTTGATAGGATTTGATTCCTGCTGCTATCGCAATAATGATTTGGAAAGAAAAGAAGTGCGTGTGGAGCTGGGCTGGTTTCTATAAGGCGCAGATAAAATCTTTTGTTGAATATAATAGTATTCTTTGTTTATGGCAGAAATAAAAGGGGCAAAATCACATTTTGTACGAAGATGTACCTGCAATGAATAATATTATTGCCCATGAAGGTATGGAGCAGAGAATTGTGCTTACTGGCATGGCAGTCAGAGGTAATGAGATAGAACGGTACTAGAATTTCGGCAAAAAGCATTTTTCAGGAGTGGCTGCCTACGGATTCTGTCTGATTGGGCATGGCGGAGGCGCAGTGTGGGATATAAACCGTCCCAGTGTATGTTACCTGGTTCGGGAACAAGCAGGAGCCTTCAGATCGAACAGAGGATGAAAAGGATACGCAGTTAATAGAAGATATCTATAAATATGGGGTTTTGACAAAGAGCAAAGATTGGATGGAGCAGGATGAGTGGCGGCTGGTAAGCATGGGAACTATGTTAGCAGATGATTATAATTGTAAATTCTTTCCTATACAAAAAGTTTATCTTGGTAATAAGATGGAAAATGAGGAAAAAAAGTAATCGATATCTGTAAAAGAAAAGAGATTGCATATTCAGGAATAATACACATACAAGACCGTTATGAGCTGACAAGCTGTGCTGGTTTATGTGAACAGTACCCTCGGTTGAAATAAATTCAGTATGGAAACAATTTATGTTTGCCAAATTAGTTACGATCGCTTTGGATGTAAAAATAACAGCTTGAATAATCTTGAGTAAATTTATTCAAGCCAGATGAGCTTAATCAAGTAGATATGAATACAATATTCTATATATGTTGCGGTTAATGATAGGTCTGGAAAGCTGGTGGAAAGAATGGATTTAGAAAATCAATATGAATCAGCAGTAGTTGCTATAAAGCAAGCTGTCGAAAAGAGCAGATATAGGGCTGCAAAGGCAGGTAATGCAGAAATGTTATCTCTTTATTATGGAATTGGTAAATATGTTTCTGAGAATACAAGAAATGGTGCTTGGGGAACAGATGCAATTAAAACAATTTCTGGTAGATGAAAGACGGAATTGGTAGGAATCAGAGGTTTTTCAGAGAGCAATATTAAAAATATGCGGCAGTTTTATGATGAGTGGAGTCCTTATGTAAATCGCCAGCCAGTGGCTGGCGATATAGATTGGAACGAATTTATATCATTGGGTTTTACGCATCATATAGAAATATTGTCAAAAACGAAAGAGATTTCTGAACGTTTATTTTATATCCACGAATGTGCGGTCAGGGCTTGGGATAAGTATACATTAAGGGAATACATTAAGTCAGGACTGTACCATAAACAGGGAAATCTGCCGA
This sequence comes from uncultured Lachnospiraceae bacterium, assembly GCA_947086895.1. Taxonomy (GTDB): domain Bacteria; phylum Bacillota; class Clostridia; order Lachnospirales; family Lachnospiraceae; genus RGIG4057. Next base: position 44,136 of record CAMUAR010000008.1, read on the forward strand.
ATAATTTTTCTGATACGCTCAGCGATACGCAGTTTGCTGTAAAGGCAACAAAAGCGTTCAAGGATAATTATTTGTTGGATTTCATCAATACAGAAAATCTTGGTGAAGCAAGTGAGGACATTGACGAGCGAATAATCGAGAATCAGACTGTAAACAATATTAAAGAATTTATTATAAGGTTTGGAACAGACTTTATTTTTATGGGAAATCAATATAGAATAGAAGCAGCAGGCGAAGAAATGTTCATTGACCTTTTATTCTTCAATCGGGAACTGAATTGCCTTGTCGCAGTGGAACTGAAAACAGGTAAATTCAAACCATCATATTTAGGACAATTGAATACTTATTTAATAATTTTAGATGATAAAGTTAGGAAAGAGCATGAGAATCCTTCGGTTGGATTGATATTGTGTAAGGATATGAACAAAGCATTTATGGATTATGTAATAAGGGATTATGAGAAACCGTTGGGAGTTGCAACTTATAAAACTTATAAAGATATGTCTGATGAAATGAAAAAGGCTTTGCCAAATGTAGATGATTTGAGAAAACTGTTGGTTAGTGAAGAACAGGAATAAAGGAAGATTTTTGGGCATATGGATAATACGGTTGATATTATAAAAAATGGTATTACAACTGAAAAAAATAAATGAGATTGCCTATAATCAATATAAGCCTGTTGTATCTGACTTGTGCAGCAGAATTGTAACATTAGGTGAAGTTGAGTATACGCTTGACAGGATGCTTGATTTTTGTAGTGATGATGCGGTTTTAGGGCTATTTAAGGATGTATGTAGACATTACTCTGATATTTATCCAGAAATAATAGCATATCAGAGTAATTCATATCGTGAAATTTGGGATGTGAAATAATTTAGAATAAATTTTCCCAAGTAATATTCAAGGTTTACTCAAGATTTATCCAAGGTTATCCAAGTTCATGCTTCTAAAATGCTTCTAAAATTTCTGATTCTCAAAAAAACCAGCCGATTTTAGAAGTAATATCAGATAAAAAATCCCCATTTTATCATGGTTTGCAATATAGACAAACGCATCTTAGCAACGTAAGGTTGGACGTACAGTTAGTTCTGGTTCTGTGGCTACTATCATTGAGCAATCTGACCAGATTAGCATGATATAATTTATGCAGTTACATTGAAATAAGAGGATTAGTTATGGCATTTTGCGATTTATTTAAAGAGTTCATCCCGATTCGCGTAGATGAGGATATTTATCTTCGGCAACATGAGCCGCAAAAGGATGCCAGACCGTTTTGGGAAATATATTATGATGAAGAGAATTTTACATATTTCGGAGGTTATAAAAGACCTTATGATTGGAATGAAGAGAGAGAAATTCGGGCTGAAGTAAGCCGCATAAAGGGATTTAAAGGCAAGCGGGAATATCCTTGAGTTGTGACAGATCAGGGGAAAGTCATTGGTCAGATACAGCTGTTTAATTTTTTTAATCATAACACTTGTGCAGAGGTTGGTTATTTTATTAAGAAAACTTATTGGAATCGTGGAATCAATACAAAGGTATTAAAGACAGTGTGCAGATTTGGGATAGAAACTATGGGGTTGGAAAGAATTGAAGCATTTGCTCATGTGGACAATATCGGTTCTAACAGAACATTGCAAAAGGCAGGTTTTGTGAAGGAAGGAACGCTACGAAAAAGATTTGAAGTAAAAGGGCAATTGTATGACTGTAATGTGTATTCATTTGTGAAGGATAATTTGGAAAAGTAGATAAATTCAAATTTATATGCGTATGTATGTTAATAGAATGTTTGTTAAGCTTTTTTTAACTGGGATAAAAATGTCGTTAGAGAAACTCTGATGAAATTTGGTACCATTTTCATCAGAGTTTCCTCACCAATCTTTTCATTGAAAAAAGAAGATGAAAGATGTATAATAAATTATTCCATAACGTCTTTATTAAGTATACGAATCCTTGAAATATTAAAGAATGTGAGAATTTTTGAATAATCAAAGTATAATTGATTTAAAATTGTTAAAGAAAATAATAAAGGTTCCCATAATACAGCAGAATATTTATCTGGTTTTTATAAAGAAGACCGATTGATTCCAGTGATTACTTTGGTTGTATATTTTGGCGCCGAAGTGTGGGATGCACCCAGAAGTTTATGTGAAATGCTTGAAGTAAAAGATAAAAGAGTATTAGGTTATGTCAACGATTACCATTTAAATCTTATTGTTCCAGCAGAATTGCAGGAATCTGATTTTGAAAAATTCACAACAGATTTGCGAGAAGTCATGCGGTATATTCAATGCTCGGCAGATAAACAAAAGTTATCCTGGTTGGTGGAAAATGATCATAGATTTTCTAAGATGGATCGAAACACCGCAATGCTGTTGAACGAGTGTACAGGGTCAGGCTTGAAGTTTCGTGAATCAGAAGGGAGTGTTGATATGTGTGAGGCAATAAAGGAATTAAGAAAGGAATGGTATGAGCAGGGGCAGCAAAAAGGTCGTGAGAAAGGACGAGAGGAGGGACGGGAAAAAGGACGGGAAGAAGGACGGGAAGAAGGTGAACAGACAGGGATTATAAACTCTCTGAAAGCACTTGTAAAAAATTTGGGAATTTCTCTCGAACGTGCGATGGATATTTTGGAAATTCCAGAAGATAAGCGTCCGTCTATTGCAAAAGTATATAAGGAGATGCAGTAAAGAGTAACATTATAATCTTATTCGCAGGATACTTTTTATTTTTGATAAATTAAAGTTTTTATATTATAAATTTGAAAGTGAAAATTTTTATATTTTATACTTGACAGAAACATAGAATTAAAGTATTATAGAAAATCAATAGAAAAAATGAAAAGGCAAAGAAGGAAAGAGTACGGGATGGAATCTTCCACAGAGAATCCCGCGGGCAGTATAGCTGCCAGCTGAGAGCGGGAGAAGATAAAATTTCGGAACATGGTTCTGGAGCTGCGCGGTCAAAACTTCAAAAAATTTTTGGTTAGGCTGCGACGGGAGCGCACGTTAAAGCGTTATACTGTTTTTATAACAGTAGCAGAGGCACATATTCGTGAGAAATGTGTGAAATAAAGTGGTATCACGGGACATAGCTCCTGTCTTTATCGAGAGGTAAAGACAGGAGTTTTTTTGCACACGGACGCGGAACAAATTTGTGTCCGGCGCGAGTCGGGAAAAGATGAAAAATTTTTTTTCGATTGCGCACAAACGCAGAACAAATAAACAGCGGAAAAACTTTATTCATTTGTACAGGGATTTTGATAATTCTTTGCAGCGCTTTTTTGTGTCGGAGCGCTGTCCGGCACAAAATAAAAAAATAAAAACAGTGCAGAAAAGAGGATGACAATGGAAAAGAAACCTTATTACATCACGACAGCAATTGCTTATACCTCAGGGAAACCGCATATTGGCAACACTTATGAGATTGTGCTTGCAGATAGCATTGCGCGTTATAAAAGGATGGAAGGATACGATGTTTATTTTCAGACTGGCACAGATGAGCATGGTCTGAAGGTTGAGCAAAAAGCATCTTTGGAGGGTGTTACTCCAAAACAGTTTGTGGATGGTGTTGCAGGGGAAATTCGCCAGATCTGGGATTTAATGAATACTTCCTATGACAAGTTTATCCGAACAACAGATACAGACCACGAAAAGCAAGTGCAGAAAATTTTTAAAAAGCTTTATAACAAAGGTGATATTTATAAAAGCTCTTATGAAGGAATGTATTGTACTCCTTGCGAATCTTTCTGGACAGAATCGCAGCTTGTGGACGGAAAATGCCCGGACTGCGGCAGGGAGGTAAAACCAGCAAAAGAAGAAGCCTATTTCTTCCGTATGAGCAAGTATGCAGACCGTCTGATCGAGCATATTAATGCGCACCCGGAATTTATTCAGCCGGTTTCGCGAAAAAATGAGATGATGAATAATTTCCTTTTGCCGGGATTACAAGATTTATGTGTGTCGAGGACTTCATTTAAATGGGGAGTTCCAGTAGACTTTGATGACAAACATGTAGTTTATGTGTGGATTGATGCACTTTCTAATTATATTACGGGAATTGGCTATGATGCGGACGGTGTACAGTCGGAGAAGTTTCAGAAATTCTGGCCTGCGGATTTGCATTTGATTGGAAAGGATATTCTGCGGTTCCATACGATTTACTGGCCGATTATGTTAATGGCGCTTGATGTGCCGCTGCCAAAACAGATTTTTGGGCATCCGTGGCTTTTGCGGACAGATGAGAATGGCAAGAGCGTGAAAATGAGCAAATCGCGTGGCAATGTGCTGTATGCAGATGATTTGGCGGATGTTTTCGGCGTGGACGCAGTGCGTTATTTTGTTTTGCATGAAATGCCGTTTGAAAGCGACGGCGCAGTCAGCTGGGAACTGATGGCAGAACGAATCAATTCTGATTTGGCGAACACGCTTGGCAATTTGGTAAATCGCACAATTTCTATGTCAAATAAATATTTTGGTGGAATCGTTGAGGATGCCAGCGCAGAGGAAGAGGTGGATAATGATCTAAAAGCAGTTGCGGCAGGTGCAGCGAACCGCGTGGCAGAAAAAATGAAAGAGCTGCGCGTGGCAGATGCAATTACAGAAATATTTACTTTATTTAAACGCTGCAATAAATATATTGATGAGACAATGCCATGGGCGCTTGCGAAGGACGAGACAAAACAGGAACGCCTAAAGACCGTACTCTACAATCTTGCTGAGAGCATTTCCATCGGCGCAGTACTGATTGAGCCGTTTATGCCGGAAACATCCGGGAAAATTCTTGCACAGTTGAATGCACCGAAAAGAAGTTTTGAGGAATGTAAAAAATTTGGATGCTATGTTTCAGGGACAAAAGTAACCGAAACGCCGGAAATTCTCTTTGCGCGTCTGGACTTAAAAGAAGTGCAAAAAAAAGCAATGGAAGTTGCCGAAGCACAGAAAGCAGAAGCAGAAAAGGAAGCAGCAGGTTTATCAGATAGTTCCGTGGATACTTCCAAAGATGCGGCAGAACAAGAGGAAAACGTTATCGATATTGAGACAAAGCCAGAAATTACTTACGATGATTTTGCAAAGCTTCAATTTCAGGTTGGCGAGATTATTGCCTGCGAGGAAGTGAAAAAATCCAAAAAACTTTTGTGTTCTCAAGTAAAAATCGGCAGTCAGGTAAAGCAGATTGTATCAGGGATCAAAGCGCACTATACAGCGCAGGAGATGGTTGGGAAAAAGGTGATGGTGCTTGTAAACTTAAAGCCTGCCACTCTTGCTGGGATTGTTTCAGAAGGAATGCTATTATGCGCAGAAGATGAAAATGGAGAACTTGCTTTAATGACACCCGAAAAGCCGATGCCAGCAGGAGCAGAAATTTGTTAGATTCGGTTTGTGACTTATATTATTTTTGATTCTTTTATTGCAAATATTTGCGGTGTATTTAAAGTGAGATGTATCAGGACTGGTTTTTATTTTTAAAATCAGTCCTGATGTGCAAATTGTAAGTATTTTTGTAAAAACCCTTGAAAAATATAGATTACTTTGCTAGAATAGTAGGGGCGAACAAATGTTTAACCCCAGAGTTCCTGATGGGCAGGAACTGCCTGTTGTACAGGCAATGCAGACGGTAAAAATCCGTTTTTCTGCGGGATATCAATGTTGAGTGATGAAGGAGGATATCATGTTAGAAGAGTTAAAGGGAAGAGCTCAGAAATCTGCAAAAACAAGAATCATCGGATGGGCAATTACAATTGTGGTTTTGATGATTGCACCTTTGTTTGCGCCAATTCAGATGATTTTAGGTCCAAAAGATCTGACGGGAAAAACAAACCTTGATTACAGCAAATACGAAGGAAAATATGTAAGCCTGGATGTTTCCTATGTACTGGGCTACTATATGGAAGAATATACGGTTGACAAGTCGAACCGCAGAACTTCAACAAACAAGTATGGCTATATTGTTTACAACTATGATGATAATTCCTGTGTCGGCGTTTGGCTTCCAAAGTCGGAGGACAGCCAGATGCAGAAGAAGATTGACGCGACGCTGGAGTTCCTTCTTTCCGGCACCGAGGCCAGCGAGTCCAAGAAAGTAAAAGGTACGTTAAAACCTCTGACGGGTCAGGAACTGGACTTTTATAAAGAATCCATTGAAGAACTGGAAGAGTATATACCAGGTATTGTGGAGGCATCCGCATATTACTACATAGATTATGAATCCGTCAACAAGATTCCTACTTATGTAATTTACCTTATCTATATTGTATGTGCAATTGGTGTGATTATGATTATTATCAGTCTTATACAGCTGCTCTCAAAGAAGTCGGAAAAGGATCTGAACAAATTTATTGCGGCGAATCCTGGTGTAACAGAGGCGCAGATTGACAGCGATATGCGCGCTGCGGTGCGTATCGGTAAGAAGAACGCTATTTTTGCCGGTCAGCGGTTTACAGTATGGCAGGTAAACACAGCAGTTAAGATTCTGGACAACAGTAAACTTGTATGGGCTTATTACTATCGTGTAACTGGAAGAAATTCTGTCAGCCAGACAAGAATTTTTAATATTGATCATAAGATGATTGCAATTAATGCGTCGAAAGATGCTTCGGACAAGCTGTTGTCCGCTTATGTTGCAACTCAGCCGCACATGATTATCGGGTATAAGTCAGAGCTTGAGAAACAGTACAACAAAGATTTCCGCGGTTTCCTGGATCTGTGCTATAACAATGCGGGACAGAACAGCGATAATTCCGGCGAGAATGACGGTTATACAACACAGTTTAACAATGAAAGCACATCAAATCAGGATGAATTTTAAATAATCTTTGGAACAGTTTATATTGCTTATAAAACAAAGATTAAGAGAAAGATTTTGTTTTTATTTCTGTGAGATAAGGCGATTCGAAAAATAAAAGTTTTTTTGAATCGTTATGGTTTTGTAGGCATTGATAAAAAGGGGAGGGTTCAGAAAGCCATTATTCTCTGGCTTTTTGAACCCTCTTTCATTCCAGTACCTGAATTTTTGAACTTAAAAACAATCAAAGAAAATGGCTGTCTGCAATTAAACAAGAAGTGCCTGTGCTTTTTCAAAACGTTTGTAGAATTCCTGATAAAATGCTGCTTCTGCTGTTTCTGGTATCTTGTCAGATACCGAGTATGCTGTGCGGTAAAATGTATGGAGCAGATATAGCTGCGCTTGGCGTACCGTTTCGGGCGGGCAGGACAAAAGCTGGTTTTCCAGATCCTCCAGAAAGTAGTGCCAGTCATTGATAAATTTTTGATTTTGCGGCAGCAGTACAGTATCGATCCACTTGCTGACTTTCGTCTTTGTACGTGGTTTTGGACATTCTTTGGTTTGAAGAATATAACAGAAAGTACGCTTGGAATAATATCTTCCAAGCGGAAACATCCGGCAGAAGCCTGGGCGGAAAGCGTGGATATCACATCGTCCAAGATGATTTAAAAATGGACAGCAGCCAGTATTTTGCTGGAATTTTAAATGAGGTAAAATAATGCCGTCGATCAATTCAAGTTCAATCTTTTCACCAGTGATCAGATCATCAAAGCTGCAGGAAAGAGCCATAGACAGCCGAAAGCAGTCCAGCGGGTCCAAAAGTATGGTATCTACCATTTCATGGCAGCATTTTGAGCAGCCGACGCAGTCGCGGCAGTCTGCGCGCACCATATCATCAAGCAGGTAAAACCTGCCGTCTGTAATTTCATTTAAATCAATATTTCGCTTCATCTAGGTATCTCCTTCCTGGGGAAGCAAAAAAATTTGTAAGTTTGTAAAGTATTTCGAAAGCTTCACACCAAAGAGTACAACAAAAAGAGCCAATAAGATAACCGAACAACAGTATTATTATAGGCGATAAAGAGGACAATAGCAATACAAGAAAGCATTTTAAATTATAGTTTTAAGGTTTGCAGGTATCCGTTTGACAACCAAAATACAACAATACAAGGGGGATTGAATTATTATGGAAGATCAGAAAAAAACACAACTATTTGAAAGTATGCCAATTTCCAAGGCGGTATTTACATTGGCAGTACCAACAATTATCAGCTCTCTTGTTATGGTGATTTACAATCTCGCTGATACCTATTTTGTTGGAATGCTGAACGATCCAATTCAAAATGCAGCAGTTACACTTGCAGCTCCAGTACTTTTGGCATTTAATGCAGTCAATAACCTGTTTGGCGTCGGCTCGTCAAGTATGATGAGCAGGGCGCTTGGAAAGCGTGACTATACTACAGTATACCAAAGTTCAGCGTTCGGGTTTTACTGTGCGCTTGCCTGCGGCATCCTGTTTTCTGTGCTTTTTACTTCCTTTCAGACGCCTCTTTTAAAAGTGCTTGGCGCGAATGCTGACACAGCGGGAAAAACAGCAGAATATCTGAAATGGACGGTCAGTTTTGGCGCAGCCCCAGCAATTTTAAATGTTGTTATGGCGTACCTTGTACGTGCAGAAGGCGCGTCGCTTCATGCCAGTCTTGGCACAATGAGCGGATGTCTGCTCAATATTATACTTGATCCAATTTTTATTTTGCCGTGGGGACTTGGACTCGGTGCGGCAGGAGCAGGACTTGCAACCTTTTTGTCAAATTGTGTGGCGTGTCTGTATTTTTTTGTACTGTTATTTATCAAAAGGGGGCATACTTATGTGTGCATTAAGCCGTCAATGTTCCGTTTTCGCAAGCCGGTAGTTCTTGGAGTCTGTGCTGTTGGAATTCCAGCTTCCATACAAAATCTTCTAAATGTAACTGGAATGACAGTACTTAATAATTTTACTGCTTCCTACGGTGCAGACGCAGTCGCTGCAATGGGGATTGTGCAAAAAATCAATATGGTTCCGATGAATATTGCAATGGGACTGTCGCAGGGAATTATGCCTTTAGTAAGTTATAATTACGCAAGCGGCAATGTAGCAAGAATGAAAAAAACCGTGCTGTTTGCGACAAAAATTACGCTTTGCTTTCTGTTTGCGGTATCAGCAGGATATTATATCGGAGCAGGACCGCTGACTTCGCTTTTTATGAAGGATGAAGGAATTATTGCTTACGGGACAAAATTTCTGCGCGGAATGTGCTTTGCACTGCCATTTTTAAGTATGGATTTTATGGCGGTCGGAGTGTTCCAGGCGTGCGGGCTTGGGCATAATGCGCTTTTGTTTGCTCTGCTGCGCAAAATTATTCTGGAAATTCCAGCTCTGTATCTGTTAAATTATTTAGTTCCATTGTATGGGCTTGCTTATGCTCAGTTTGTGGCAGAATTTATCTTGGCGGTAGCTGCTGTTCTTGTATTGCTAAGACTGTTTCGAAAGCTGGAAAAAAATAATAATAACAGAAAACAAACAGAAAATAAATAGTACATTTTATTGTGTCAAAGCAACAGATTTCCTACTGGTATATTAAAAGCTTATTTTTGCTATTTGCACGCCCTGATTTTGCACAGCATAAAATAGTAAAATGGATTTTTTAATTGCCTGTTTGACGGCAAAAGGAGAACTATGACTTCTTGTGAATTGGCAGCTTATGTTTCATCTCTTGCCTGCGCAATTTCCAGATGCAGCAGCGCGGAGGAGATGGAATTAATGTCCGCGGTATTTATTCAGTTAGGAGAAACACTTCACACCATGCTGACACACGATGAAATCTGCCGCAGAAAAGAAGAAAAAAATAAAAGAGATTAAAAAAATCAAAATACAATTATAATGTACCTAGATATTTGATCATTGATTTCAACAAAGCAGAAAAAGAAAAAGCTGCCGGTGATAAAGATGTATTTGCCATATCTGAACGGTTAATAAAACAGAATACAAAAGCATATAAAATTTCACGATCTTGATCTGTATGCCTGCTGAAGCAGGCATACGAGAGTTAGCGAGGAACATAATAAAAATTATTAAATTCCAATCGGATAGTCTCTGTGGTATTCGTCAGTGTGCATTGAAAAAGTGTAACGACGTGCGGTGACTGACTAGATATAGAAAAATATCAGACCATTGGAAAGATTCTTTCAAATAATCCCAAAACTTTGAGAAATTTGAGAGGATAGACTACATAATTTGACAGCTTACAGTTTATCTAAGAGCAAAAAAACAGGATTTATAGCAATAATTATGAAAGGGGACATTTTGATGACAGAACAAGACAGGGAAGTAGCTATTCGGACAATAAAGGATATTCTCCATACTCTTCACGAAAAAAGGTACGAGGATTTGCCATCCTGTGTGGATGAGATGGAGTGGGATGATACAGAGGTAATCAGGGAGTGCATTCAGGGTACATTGGATATAAACGATTTTGATACTTTCGATGAATATGGAGTTCCCTGCAATTTTCATCCTCGCTATGAGTACCATCATGAAGTGGAATTTTATGAGCGCTCGGATGGTTTTGACGCAGAGTATGACTTGACTTCTGGAGGAGAACTGGTTAATTTGCGTCTGCAGCTTGAGTTTTTGTATTTGAAAGACGGAGTGAAACGTATCTTTCGCACGATAGACCCAACGTGACGATAGAGTGTATTTTAACAACGTCCAGTTTGAAGAACTGCATCTAGTTAAAAATAAAATAATAGTCAATTCAGGAACTGTTGAAGGAAAAAAGTTCAAATAGCATATATGCAATATACTTCTAATACTGCACAAATAATTTCTAGGATAAAAAAAGTTTGATCAAGGTAAAGAAAAAAACGCATTGGATAATGTGCAAAACAATTATTTTGGAAAGGGAAAAGGTTATGTATTACGAAAAAGTGTATCTTGAAGATTATTTTTCAGGGCTTGTAAAAGGCGGGAGAAAAACCTGTGTAACGCTTTATATTCCAAGTATTTCGCAGGAAATCAACGCTGCTGCTATGTATCCGTGCGTGGTGATTTGTCCGGGAGGCGGATATGGCTATTTGTCGGAACGCGAAGGTGAACCAGCAGCACTGCGGCTTTTAGGAAGTGGAATTGCGGCGGCGGTGGTTCATTATGTATGCGGCGAACATTATCCGGCTCAGCTGCTTCAGGTTCTTGCTGCGGTTACTTACCTTCGCAGAAACAGTGAAAAGCTTCATATTAACCAGAATAAGATTGCGGTTATGGGTTTTTCCGCAGGAGGGCATTTGGCTTGTTCCGCAGGGCTTTTCTGGAAAGAAAAATTTGTTTGCAGCGCACTGGATATCAGCGAGGGAGAAGATAAACCAAATGGTATGATCTTGTGTTATCCGGTGATTACTTCAGGGCAGTATGCGCACAGAGATAGTTTTTTCCGTTTATTGGGAGAAGAACCGGAACCTGAGCTTTTGGAGAAAATGTCGTTGGAAAAGCAGGTTACAGAAGATGCTCCTCAGGCATTTTTATGGCATACAGCAGAGGATGGAGCTGTTCCCGTGGAAAATTCTCTGTTGATGGCTGTGGCTCTGCACGAAAAGGGAATACCAGTGGAAATGCATATTTATCCGCATGGGCATCACGGGTTTTCCCTCTGCGACGACACGGTGAACAAGCCGGAAGATATCGGAAGTGCCGCAATTTATTGTGCAGATTGGATAACGCATTGTATCCGTTGGATTAAGGAAGTATTGTGAGAAGAAGTTCTAAAGACGGTTCCGTCTTATGACAAAACGCCAAGAACTTCTAGGAGCTGCTCTGCAGCTTTGTTTCACACTGAAAAATTTCTGATGGAATTTTTCATCTGGATTTGAGATTCCACAGAGCAAAATCATGGCGGCACACTGTACTTTGTGTCTGTGCGTTACAAAGCCTATGGCTTGGCACAAAGTTGCTTATAGAAAAAGTAACACAGAAATGGGGATTATTATGATAGATAAAGTTTATAATGTAATAAAGGACTCGATTGACAGCGGAAGTACAGCAGGTGCAAATTTGCTGGTGTTAAAAGATGGAAAAGAAGTGGTTTACTGTGATTATGGTTTCCGCGATCTGGAAAATCATATTGCGATAAGCCGTGACACGATTTTCCGGCTTTATTCGCAGACAAAACCGATTACAGCCGCTGCGACAGTTTTGCTGGCGTCGGAGGGAAAAATTGATCTCTCTGCGGATATTGCGGAATATTTGCCGGAATTCCAGAATCAGTTTGTCAATGTAAATGGAAGGCGCGTTCCAGCCACAAGACATATTACAGGCAAAGACTTATTAAATATGACTTCTGGTTTGGCGTATCCAGATGAGATGACGGTCGGCGGCAGAAAGTCTGCAAATATTTTCTGGCAGGTTGGAAACAGGCTTTATACAGATAAACCTGTTACAACAGAGGAATTTTCTAAGATGATGGCGGGGATTGATTTGTGCTTTGAGCCTGGAGAAAGATTTATGTATGGAATTTCGGCGGATATTCTTGGGGCTTTGGTGGAGAGAGTTTCCGGCGTAAGCTTTGGAGAATTTCTCAACAAGCGCTTTTTTGAACCGCTGGAAATGCAGGATACAGATTTTTATGTTCCAAAGGAAAAGGCGGGGAGACTTGCAAAGGTTTATGATGGTTTTGGCGCGGAACTTCACGAGCTGAAAACAGATCATCTTGGGCTGCGCTACATGCGTGATGTTCCGCCAGCTTTTGAATCGGGAGGCGCAGGTCTTTGTTCAACACTTGATGACTATTCGCATTTTGGATGTATGCTCTTACATATGGGTGAGTATAAAGGCAGAAAAATTATGCCTGCGCAGGCGGTAAGATTTATGACGCGCGGCGGTCTTTGCGCGGCGCAGAAACCTTGGCTGAAAATGGGCTGGGATTGGCTTGGAGGATATACCTACGGCAGCTTGATGCGCATTTGTGACAACGAGGCGGAAACGACCGTTTTTTCTTCGGAAGGAGAATACGGCTGGGACGGCTGGCTGGGAACATTCTTTTCGAACGAACCAAAACATGGAATTACAATGCTGATGGGTGTTCAGCAGGCAGGTATGGGCAGAACAGCAACGCTTGCGCGCATGTTAAAAAATGTTGTGATGGCAGAACTTGCAGATTAAAATTTGCACTTCCATTTTGAAAAAATCTTCAATAAAAATTTATATCTTGACTTCCTGAAAAATTGTGTTATGATATAAAATCATCGTCAGCAGGAAGCTGATATAAAGAAGTGTATATTATCTTGTAAAAAAAGAATAAATATATAATACCATGAAGGTAGTATAAGTTTGTCTAAGACAGGCTGCTTCCTTTATGGTATTTTTATTTTACAGGAGATTGTTTTGCGTTTCCTAAAAATAAAAGTTTTCTTAGAGGATGTATGTTGGTGCAAAGTGCGAATTCCAGCAGATTGGAATGTCACTTGTGCAGAAGAAACAGAGGAAGAGAGAAAAAATTAAAAGATTCCATCTGAGAATTTATGTCGTTGTGTAAATAACAAATTTTTTAAATGAAAATGCCGTCTATGCGGCGGAATTAGGAGGAAAAATGAGTAATATTCGTAAAGATTCTGTATTAAAACTTGTTTTATCTGCGCTTTTTATGGCGCTTGGAATTGTGCTGCCTTCACTGACAGGCTCCATTCCGCAGATCGGAAAAATGCTTTTGCCAATGCATATTCCTGTTTTGTTGTGCGGTTTTATCTGCGGCTGGCCGTTTGGTCTGGTGGTGGGATTTATCACACCTCTGCTTCGCAGTATACTTTTTTCTGCGCCGCCGATGATGCCAACCGCAGTGGGGATGGCGTTTGAACTGGCGGTTTACGGTGCAGTTGTAGGGATTTTATACGCGCAGCTTCCAAAAAAGAATTGGGCGGTCTACGTCAGTTTAATTGGCGCAATGCTTGCAGGGCGCATTGTGTGGGGAATTGTCAGCGTACCGTTAAATGGGCTGAATGGCTCGGCATTTTCCTTTCAGGCATTTATCGCCGGAGCGATACTCAATGCGATTCCGGGAATTGTCTTGCAGCTTGTGCTGATACCAGCGATTATTATTGCGCTGAAACGTGCGCGGGTAGTTCGTATAGCAGTATAATCTGCCAGTAAATATTATCTGTATTTTAAGTTAAATTCAATAAATATTATCTGTTTTTAAACTGAATTTTTCCGGGTTTTAAATGACAATTTATTCTGGAAACATAAAAAGACAAAATGGTATACAGACAGCTTTAATAGATATTTTATTTTTGCTTTAAATATAAATCTACTTTTTCGCATACCATAGAGATATAATTTCCAAGGCTTGTTTCTGTGCAGCCAACAATAAAATGATTGCATCGGTTGACCGGAATCAAAATTTTAAATGCCTTGCTTGCGCCGACAGCAGTTGCGATTGCCGGAGTAATTTCACCAAGCAGAGAATTGGCGAACACAATACCGATTGGACCGATAATAATATCAGAGTCCGCAGCGTTTACGATTGCCGGATTTTCTCCAGTCGCGCCAAAATCTGCGCCGGCTTTCAGCATGGCGGCAGTCGCAGTACTGTTTGTGCCAATGGCGTAAAGGGGCAGTTCTGGATGGATTTTTTTTAGCTGTTCAATCACGCTTTTTCCCATTTTACCGCCCTGACCGTCGATAATTGTTATTTTCATAAAAATCTGACAGGCGCAGAACCACTGCCTTTTGACAATGGAACAAGTGCCGTTCCCCTTTCTTTTCTCAACAAACAATCAGTTATAATTTACAGTAGACTTATCAAATTCATAATAAAAAATTGGTCGGACGCGAATCGGCGCAGGTATAATATCTGACGATATTATACCATGTTTTTCAAACATGGTATTCTCCGAGGGATGCACACGATTCGCCAAAGTATTTGTCCTCCCTTTGGTCGGACGCGAATCGGCGCAGGTATAATATCTGACGATATTATACCAATAAGAATGGGGACGTGCAACAAAAAAAGAAAAAGTACGTAAATATTTTAGAAAGGGAATTAATTTTTAAAAAAGAATAATATAAATGTCGAAACAAATAAGAAATTGACAAGTATAATAAATATGCTGAAGTTTGCTAAACTTTTTCTTGACATATATCCTGTGCGGGCGTATAATGCAGATGTCACAGAAGGATGTATTTAACAGTTATGGCAGAAAAGCACATTCTGCTATAATAAAGAAAGGAGGTAAGCTTACATGATAAACAGTGCAGTATTATTTTATAATTTCGGAATTTTAGGCATGGCGGGAGTGTCCGGCTCTATGCTTTTTACAAATGAATTTGCTGCTGTGGATAAAATATCATGTAAGGTTGCCCGTTTCATGTTTTCATAGATAGATTGATTCTAGTATTGTCTTTTTATGAAGCCGTGGTAATCTTACCACGGCTTTTTGCTGTGCGCGGATCTGTGCCAAACTTATCAAAAAAGTATGCTGTTAAAATGGTACATAAATCACGCGGCAAGTTTGATTCCAAAAAACAGCGAGAACAGCACTGTGGACACAGGTGATTGCTGTAAGCGAAATTTGGAATTTAACAGCAAAATTCTAATTATTTTCGAATCTAAGACTGCCCTGCCTGGAGGGATTCGTCAAAAATCCAAAAATAAAATTCGTGGTAAGATTATAAGAAAATATGATTTATTTATAAAAAAACATTTCAATTTTTATAGTATATGATAATAAATAAATATTTTATTTGCGGAAATTCAACCTTGTGACACAAAAAAAATATTGCGGTTTCACCGCAGAAAAAAGAAAGGGGTATGCAATGAAAAAGCTTTCGAGCTATATTCTGCACTACTGGTATGCTTACCTGTTTGCAATTATATGTCTTTTGCTGCAGGTAGGTTTGGATATGCTGGCGCCGCAGGTGACTCGGCAGATTGTGGACAATGTGATCGGTGAGGGGAAAATCGATCTTCTGACACCACTTTTGTTTACAATATTTTTTATTGGTCTTGGCAGATGTGTGTTTGGTTATACAAAGGAATTTACCTTTGACTGTATTGGTTCAAAAATCGGCATGGATATGCGGAGAAATTTATTTCAACACATACAAAAATTGTCGATCAACTATTTTGACAATACCAATACAGGCGAGCTGATGTCCCGTGTAAAAGATGATATTGATAATATCTGGAGCGCGGTCGGCTTTATTGGCATGCTGATTTTGGAGGTAATTTTTCATACGTCAATCGTTATTTACTGTATGCTGCATATCAGCGTAAAATTGGCGGTAGTACCGCTTATTATGATGCCTGTAGTAGCTGTAATTGCGATTTTGATGGAAAAGAAACTGGATAAAGTGTATGAAGATATTTCGGATGAGAATGCAAAATTAAATACTGTGGCTCAGGAAAATTTGGCTGGAGTTCGCACGGTAAAAGCATTTGCCAGAGAAAAGTATGAAATTACAAAATTTCTCTCTCATAACAAGAGATATTACGAGTTGAATATGCGGCAGAGTAAGGTATTTATCCGCTATCAGCCGCTGGTGCAGTTTATCACAAGACTGCTTCCGATCTTTGTTATTATTTATGGGGGATATTTAAAGATTAAAGGAGAGATTTCGCTTGGCGAGCTGGCAGCGTTTACAGAATACGCAAACAATATTATCTGGCCGATGGAAATGCTTGGCTGGCTGTCGAATTCATTTGCGTCGGCGGTTGCTTCCAACAAGAAGCTGAAAAAGATTTATGGTGAAAAGGCGACGATCACCGAGAGAGAAAATCCAGTGATTCTTCCGCAGGTAGAAGGGCATGTGACCTTTGATCATGTGTCGTTTGGACTGGATGGAAAAGAGATTTTAAAGGATATTTCTTTTGACCTTCCCGCGGGTAAAACCATCGGCATTATGGGGGCTACTGGTTCTGGCAAATCCTCGATTATCACGCTGCTGCAGAGGTTCTATGACACAGAGAAAGGCGAGATTCGGCTTGATAATGTGCCGATTCAGGACTTAACGCTGCGTCAGCTGCGAAAAAGCATTTCTCCGGTTATGCAGGATGTATTTTTATTTTCCGATACGATCAATTCAAATGTAAAGCTTGGCAAGCGGGCGAACACGCACAACGATCTTGTCCAAAAAGCTTTGGAGCGCGCACAGGCAAAAGATTTTATTGAACGTATGGAAGAGCAGTATGAAACCCAGATCGGGGAGCGCGGCGTCGGGCTGTCCGGCGGTCAGAAACAGCGGATCAGTATGGCGCGCGCATTTGCAAAGAAGTCGCCGATTCTTGTATTGGATGATTCTACTTCAGCGCTTGATATGGAAACAGAACATCAGATTCAGGAAAATCTGCTTGGGTTTAACGATACGACAAAGATTGTAATTGCACATCGTATTTCGGCAGTCCGGCATGCGGATGAAATTCTTGTGCTGCGGGATGGAGGTATTGCAGAGCGCGGCACGCATGAGCAGCTGTTGGAAAAGAAGGGGCTGTATTATGATACTTATATGGCGCAGTACGGTGAAACGTTAGAGCAGCTAAAAGGATTTGTGACAGCGTAAGGTGTATTGGAAAAATAAAAATCGCACAAAAGAAAATCAAAAAACATTCAACAAAAATGAAAACCAATTGATGGAAAGAACCATAAAGAATTTTTGATTTACAGGTGTTAAGCAATATTTTTCAATGATGGATTTTGTTCTATAAATTTTTTATTCTAATTAAAAAGAATACTGCAATTTACAGAAAGATAAACGGTATGGAAATATTATTTTGCAGTATCTCTGGAAACGAGGATTTTTATGGCAGTAAATACCGTCCGCGAGGACGAAACATTAAAAACAGCGGGAAAGGGCGTGACGCTTCTGCGCTTGTTCCGATACTTGCTGTCCTACAAAAAAATGATTGTGTTCGTTATCTTTATTATGCTCTGCACCGTCAACATAAGCCTTGTAAATCCGCTGATTATCGAACGTGCAATCAATGTTGATATCAAAAATAATGATATTGACAGTCTGTTAAAATTGGGCGCTGCAGCGCTGATTCTTAATATTGCAATGATTCTTCTCATTAAATTGCGCATGTATTTGATGGCGAAAATGTCGAACGACGTGCTGGTAAAAATTCGTAATGAATTGTACAAACATATACAGACGCTGAGTTTTTCTTTTTTTGACAGCCGTCCAACGGGAAAAATTCTGGCGCGCATTATCGGGGATGTCAATTCATTGAAGGATGTTTTATCAAACAGTGTGACTACTTTAATTCCAGATTTTTTGACTGTGTGCGCGGTTGTTTTGATTATGGTGTTTAAAAACTGGAAACTTGCGCTGGCGGCGTTAAGCTCTCTGCCGCTTATGATTGTCGGGGTGCTTTTTGTACAGACAAAATCTCATGTTCGCTGGCAGATTCATCGAAAGAAAAGTTCAAATTTAAACGCATTTATTCATGAGGATGTTTCAGGAATGCGTGTGATACAAAGTTTTTCCGCGGAAGATGAAACCGAAGAAACATTTGACGAGCTGCTTTTGGAACATCGAAGTTCTTTTGTAAATGCCTGCCGGTTTGCGGATGCGTTTGGTCCGGTTGTGGATTTTTGCTGGGGGCTTGGGACATTATGCATGTATTATGTCGGGGTGAAAATGCTGGGCAGCGAGGTGGCTCCCGTCGGAACTTTGCTGGCATTTGGAACTTATATTTCAATGTTCTGGAATCCGATTATGAACTTAAGCAATTTCTATAATCAGCTTATCACGAATATTGCAGGTGCGGAGCGCATTTTTGAAATTCTTGATACTGAGCCGGAAATTGCTGACCAGGAGGGCGTGGCGCAGCTTCCAGAAATTCGCGGTGAAGTGGAATTTAAAAATGTATCGTTTGCTTATGACAAGGATACGCAGGTGCTGGACAATGTAAGCTTTAAAATTCATCCGGGCGAGACGATTGCGCTTGTCGGTCCGACCGGAGCGGGAAAAACAACAATTGTCAATTTAATCAGTCGTTTTTATGATGTGACAGGCGGAGCTATTTTTATTGATGGGCATGATATTAGAGAAGTATCAATAGAGAGCCTTCGTCAGAAAATGGGAATTATGACACAGGAAAATTTCCTGTTTTCCGGCACAATCAAAGATAATATCCGCTATGGGCGGCTTGATGCGACGGACGAAGAAATTATGGATGCAGCGAAGATCGTAAATGCGCATGAGTTTATTATAAAGATGGAAAAGGGTTATGACACGGAACTAAAAGAGCGCGGGGCAGGTCTTTCCATTGGACAAAGGCAGCTTTTGGCGTTTGCACGCACAATGATTTCTATGCCAAAGATTCTGATTTTGGATGAAGCGACTTCCAGTATTGATACGCACACAGAACGTATGGTACAAAAGGGAATCGACGCGCTGCTTGCAGGAAGAACATCGTTTGTGATCGCGCACCGCCTTTCTACAATCCAGAAAGCCGACCGGATTTTTGTTATTGATAAGGGCGGAATTGTCGAGCAGGGCAGCGCAAAAGAACTGATCGAGAAAAAAGGCGCATATTATGAATTGTATATGGCGCAGTTTAAGGAAATAGCATAATTTTTATTTTGGATTTGATAGAAAAATTCCCACTTGTCAAAGCACTTGTTTTGACAAGTGGGTAATTTGCATAAGACAGGGGGAAAATAAGAGGCAATATGAAAAATATAATTACAAAACAGTTTCAAATATTAACAGATATCAATCTTGCATGGGATTTTATGACGGATGTATATGAACCACATTTTGCGAATGGAGCGGCGGCGCCATTTTTTGAGTATGCGCTTACATCGACATGGATGAATAAAGAATATCTTTATCTGGACAGGTTTTGGATTGAGAATAACAGAGTAGTAGGTTTTGTATTTACAGAATCCACCGTTACAAGCATCTTTTTTAATTTGCGTCCAGGATATGAGGAACTCGCTGATGAGATGGTTTGCTATGCGGAAAGTCATTTTCCAGACTTTGGAGATGGAAAGGAAATGATAATTTTTTCAGGTCAGAAAGCTCTGATACAAGCAGTAGAAAAACGAGGTTATAAGCTGTCTTATGAAAATGTAGACCTGCTGTTTGATTTTAGAAAATCGAAATTAAATTATGATCTTCCAGAAGGATTTCATTTTGTTGATCCGCTTTCGATTGACACATTAAAACTTGCAAAATGTACATGGAATGGTTTTAATGCCGAGGAATTAGGACCTTTTGAAAATTGGGATAATCCGAATTCTGAGAATTCCATGAATCCTTATAAATCATATCAGGGAATTGTAAGTTCTGCGATTGCACCGCCGCCGCATTCAACCTATAAATATAATGTTATTATTGCAAATAGAGATGAAGATTATGTATGTTTTTCAGGAATGTGGTGGGTTTCAGAGAATAAACTTGCCTATATGGAACCGCTGTGTACCGTGCCAAAATATCGAAAAAAAGGACTGGCAGCAGCGGCACTTACACAGCATTATCGGCGTTTAAAAATGCTGGGAGCAGAATATATGACAGGCGGCGGCAATGATTTTTATAAAAGAATAGGTTACGAAGATGAGATACATTGGCTTCATTGGAAAAAATAAAGTTTTTATACAATATATTGCGCGGATAAAAAATTTTTATATATCATGATATTTATAAGAAAAATATAATGAAGAAAAGTGAAAAATATGATAAGATTAGTTGATGTTGATGAAGAAAATTTTTTGGATATTGTGCGTCTGCGCGTCGAAGAAAATCAGACAGGATTTCTTGACAGTGCGCAGGGGATATTGGCGCGGGGATATGTTTACCGCAAAAACAGAGCGCGGGTAATCGGCATTGCATATAACCAGAAGATCGTGGGAGTCGCACTGGTAAAAGATATGGATGAAGAACCCGCCTGCTATGATTTACAGCAGTTTATGATTGACCGGAATTTTCAAAATAAGGGATATGGAACACAGAGTCTTCGCCAGATTCTTTTTGAGCTGGAACAGGAAAGAAAATACAACTGTGTTGAAGTCTGCGTCAAACAAAATGATGCTCAGGCTCTTAGAGTTTATGAAAAAGCAGGATTTCAGGATACCGGATATATTGACGAGAGAGTGCCAGATTGTCTTAATCTTGTATATTATTTTAAAAACAATAAATAAATATCGTTTTCTGCGAAAACGCCGCATACATGACGGATTGGAATTAGGGAGGCACTATGAGAACAGAACAGGAAATGTATCATTTAATTTTAAAAACTGCACAGCAGGATAAGCGAATACGGGCAGTTTATCTGGAAGGTTCACGGACAAATCAAAATGTTCCAAAAGATATTTTTCAGGATTATGATGTAGTTTATGTAGTGCATGAAACAAAAAGTTTTATCGAAGATAGAGAATGGATGGAACGTACCTTTGGAAAAGTCTTATATATGCAGCTTCCAGATGAATTCCCACAAGTATTTCCTGATGAAAATATTGATATTACAAAGTCTTATGGATGGCTTGTGCAGTTTGCGGAGGGCAGCAGGATTGATTTGCATGTACAGACGATAGAATTTGCAAAAGAAAATATTTTTAATGATTCTCTTCGCAAAATTTTATTGGACAAGGATAATATTTTCCCTGAAATACCAGAAGCAAGCGACCGTGATTACTGGGTGAAAAAACCTGATTTTCAGGAGTATGTCTGCACCTGCAATGAATTTTGGTGGTGCTTAAACAATGTTGCGAAAGGTCTTTGGCGTGAAGAATTAACCTATGTGCAGGATATGGTAAATCATGTAGTGCGCAGACAGCTTACAAAGCTTTTATCATGGAAGATCGGGCTTATCACCGACTGGTCTGTTTCTATTGGAAAATCGGGGAAATATATGTACCGTTTTCTTCCGAAAGAGGATTGGGAAAAGTATCTTTCAACATGGTTTTCCTGCGATGTGCATGAAGCGTGGGACGCAGTGCTGCGAATGTGTGATCTGTTTGATAAGACAGCGAGAGAAGTTGCGGCAGGTCTTGGCTGTACATACAATGAAAAAGAAGCGTTGGGAAGTTTATCGTATTTAAAACATGTAAGGGAACTGCCAAAGGACGCAAAGGAAGTTTGCACGATGATTTTGTAATTGCAGCAAGTGCTTTTATTTAGAACATTTGGCGTATGAAAGAAAGGATTTCATTATTATGAGACGCAGTGACAGAGAAATTAAAAATATAGACGAAATACTTAAAGTAATGGAAAAATGCGATGTATGTCGTTTGGCATTGAATGATAAAGAAAGCGGTTTTCCTTATATTCTGCCGTTAAATTTTGGTATAAAACAGGAAGGCGAACAGATTATTTTGTATTTTCACGGAGCAGCGGAAGGAAAAAAATATAAATTGATTGCAGAAGATAACCGGGCAAGTTTTGAGATGGATTGCTCGCATCAATTAGTTATAGATAAAATTTCTTGTAATTGCACGATGAATTATGAGAGTGTAATTGGAAAGGGAAGAATAGAACTTGTTTGTGAGGAGGAAAAACAAGATGCTTTGCTTTTTCTGATGCAGCATTACAGGAAAGGGGATTTCCCGTTTAATAAAACGGTTCTGCCACAGACTGTAGTACTAAAGCTGACCGTGGAAGAGCTAAGTGGAAAAAGGCGGTTAAAGTAGAACGAAGACGATTTCTTTATCAATCGTAGGAAGCGAGGATTTATG
Organism: uncultured Lachnospiraceae bacterium; assembly: GCA_947086895.1. Classification (GTDB taxonomy): domain Bacteria; phylum Bacillota; class Clostridia; order Lachnospirales; family Lachnospiraceae; genus RGIG4057. The sequence continues at coordinate 66,621 of CAMUAR010000008.1, forward strand.
AAACAAGATATTATTGCAATTACCACAAAATATTTATCTCCGAAAGAACTGGCTTATCGGTTAAGATGTATGGCGGTTCTTGATATTATTATGAATTCAGAGGAAGATGCATGGCTGCGGCTGGTGCAGAAGTATTCTTCCGAAAAAGAAGCGTATCAGATCCGCAATGGCAGCGGTGATGAGATGGATATTTTTTTTGAGGAAAACGGAGTTTTTATTCGTGGATTTGATCATGAAAATAACTTGAATCAATTTGCTTCAGATGCATGGGATGAAAGTTTTTTTGCTGATACTTACGCAGGAGTTCCAAAAAATTTTTTGGATATTTATAAAGAGGAAGAACAAAAATTTTACATGACTTTTTGTATGTGGTATAATTATCAAGAAACATGCTGGAAGCAGAATATTACGGTGGGAAACGACGGCGGAAAGGATTATCTGCTTGATTTTATCTGCGATGATGCAGAAGCTTGGGTCGAATGGGCGAAAGATTATTATGAAGTCAAGATCGATTTTCATATCGTGGAAAAAGTATTTAAAGGCAGCAGGCTGACGGAGGAAGAGATTCGTCAGTTAAATCCAAAGCGGGATGCAAAAGCGGCGCTTGAAGAAATTCTTGCAAATCATTTATAAATACAGGGATTTTTAAAAGGATATCTGAAAATTGTCTTTGTACGATTTGCAGTACCATTTATAAAAGTTTATATAAAAAGAAGAATGTATGGATGAAATATCCAAACGTTGTTTTCTCATTTATATTTGGAAGAAGAACAACAAAAGGTAATTGAGGATATCGACAGAATTATTTCTTGTGTGAAATCAATGATAGAGAAAAATAATTGATAAAGTTTACCATGATTGTTCTGCAAACCATTTTCAGAAATTTGGGTTTTTAAATCCAGTTTTGGTTTCACAAATAAGGGGAAAAGTATGATTTATAATCAGAGCGATGAAATTTTAATTCGTAATTTACAAGAGGGTGATGCACAGATCATTACATACGAAGAAATTGCGCAGGGATGGGATGAAGAAGGAAGGCTTGACAAATATTTTTTGCGTCTAAAAGATCAGGCAGAGGGCAGAGCAATTGCATTGGCTGCCGAATATCAAGGGAATGTGGCAGGATACATAAATATTTATCCAGATTCAAAATGGGGAGCGTTTGCCGGATTAGGATATCCAGAAATCGTTGATTTTGGAGTGCTGGAAAAATACCGCAGACGCGGAATTGGAAGCCGATTGATGGATGCTGCAGAAAAAATTGCGTCAAATTATGCAGATGTAGTTTATCTTGGTGTTGGTTTGCACAGCGGTTACGGGAGTGCGCAGCGCATGTATGTAAAGCGCGGCTATATCCCTGATGGAGGAGGCGTATGGTATAAAGATAAGCTGTGTATCCCATACGAGAAATGTTGTAATGATGATGAATTAGTATTATATATGTCAAAACAACTGTGTTAAATTTTGAAAAATGGCTGCTGTAAGCTTAAGGGGTTAAATGCTGGGGAAAAGCAGCAAAAAGCAGTACCTTGTGATATATGCTCTTTATGGGAATACGGGAGTTTTTTAGACAGATGGATATTTTGCATGTAGTATAACATGAACTGTGTTTTTGCAGAAATTTACAATATAAGGTTTATGTCGCCAGAAGGCAGTGCGTTTTTACATTCCGGCAGGGGGAGAATTCTATGAAAAAACCAGAGATGATTCTTTTTGATTATGGGCATACGTTATTATATGAGCCAGATTTTGACGCGCGAAGATGTGAGGAAGCGGTTCTTCCGTATATTATTGAAAATCCGCAGCAGGTTACCGCGGAACAAATTTTTGTGCATACACAGAAGCTTTTTGAAGAATTTGGAAAATACAGAAAACAGGGAATCGAAATCCACGAATGGCAGTTTATGCGTCTTGCATACGAATATCTTGGAATAAAGTTTAGCATTCCTTATGATGAATTGGAAGAAATAGAATGGAATGCGGCTTCCAAAGGTGCTGTTATGCCGGGAGTGCCGGAAATGCTTGATTATCTGAAAAAAAATAAAATACGTTCCGCAGTAATCAGCAACATTGGATGGTCAGGAAAAGCTTTGACAAAACGGATTTCCCGGCTGCTTCCAGAAAATTCGTTTGAGTTTATTATCGCATCAAGCGAATATGCAATTCGAAAACCCAATAAAATGATTTTTGAAATTGCGCTGCGAAAAGCCGGACTGTCCGCGGACCAAGTATGGTACTGCGGAGATCGTATTGCGGCGGATGTAAAAGGTTCGCACAATGCCGGGATTTTTCCGGTATATTATACAGGCAGCACGCCGGAAGAAAAAAATAGTTTTGTCAGTCAGGAAAACGATAAGGAAATAAATTTCGATTATTTGCATATTTCGGATTGGAATGAATTGATAAAGGCTTTAAAACAATGTACGGAATAATTTGAGAATATAAAAGAAATTTTCAATCTTGCTTAAATGATATCTGAAAAAAGATATTTTGGTTAGGCGGCGGCTCTGTTTGCAGTATTGAAAAAGCATTATCAGAAGCAATACAAAAGCACATTGAAAGAAAGGATTCCATTTATGAAAATAGATGACAAAATTCGCGGCGGATTATATGGGCTGCTCGTTGGGGATGCTCTCGGCGTTCCTTATGAATTTCATTCTGCCAGTGAAATTCCGCCGTACTGTGAAATTGAAATGACGCCGCCAAAAGGATTTTTTCGCGCGCACAAAGCAGTGGAACCAGGAACATGGTCGGATGATGGCGCGCAGGCACTGTGTCTTTTGGACAGCCTGACGTCCTGCAAAAAATTTTGTCTTAAAGATTTTTCAGAAAAACTTCTTGCATGGTATCAAAATGGAATATGGGCGGTTGACGGTGTTGTTTTTGATATTGGAGTACAGACGGCAGAAGCGTTAAATGCCTTTCAGTCTGGTTTTGCGCCGGAGCAGTGCGGTATACTGCGCCCGGACGGAAAAGGAAACGGCGCGTTGATGCGGGTTTTGCCGCTTGCGCTTTGGCATTCGGGAACAGAACAGGAATTAGTCGAGGATGCGCATAATCAATGTCTGATTACGCATGGGAATAAATGCAATCAGGTATGTTGTGCGCTGTATTGTCTTACCGCACGCTTTTTACTAAATCGTATGGATTTTGAACAGGCGCTTTTTAAATCAATTCAAGTTTTGAGAGAAATCTATCAGAAAATGCCGGAGTATGAGCAGGAACTCGAATGGAGAGTGCGTCCAGACGAGCCGTGGCAGGGCGGCGGTTCCGGGTATGTTGTGGATTGTCTGCGCAGCGCATTTATGATTCTGAAACGTGCTGTAAATTATGAAGAAGCAGTAAAGCAGGCAATTATGCTTGGAAATGATACAGATACTACCGCATGTGTGACAGGAGGGCTTGCCGGAATTTTATTTGGATTTCAGGCAATTCCAAAACGGTGGTATGATACTTTAAAAGAAAAAGAAAAAGTGGAACAGCTTTTGGAAAAAGGAAGGGAAAAATGCATTATGTGAAAGCGAAAGGAATTTTATCGCCAAACAATGGAATGAATTTGTACCGCGGTTGTCTGCACGGCTGTATTTATTGTGACTCCCGCAGCAGATGCTATTGTATGGAACATGATTTTGAAGATATTGAAGTAAAAGAAAATGCGATTGAATTGTTGGAACATACCTTAAAACACAAGCGAAAAAAATGTATGATTGGTACAGGAGCTATGACAGACCCTTATATTCCGCTGGAAATGGAAATAAAAAACACCAGAAAAGCACTTGCTTTAATAGAGCAGTATGGTTTTGGGGTCACTGTACAGACAAAATCAAATCGTGTTTTAAGAGATGTGGATTTATTGCAGAAGATCAACAGGAAAACAAAGAGTATTGTACAAATGACATTGACCACTTACGATGAAAATTTATGCAGAAAAATTGAACCGAATGTCAGCACGACAAAAGAGCGATTTGAGACGTTAAAGGAGATGCAAACTGCCGGGATTCCAACGGTTGTGTGGCTCTCACCTATTTTGCCGTTTATCAATGATACAAAAGAAAATATTGTCGGTATTTTAGAATTGTGCAGGGAAGCGGGAGTTTATGGAGTTATTTGTTTTGGAATGGGACTTACTTTGCGCGAGGGAAACAGAGAATATTTTTATCAGCAGCTAGATCAGCGATTTCCAGGAATAAAAGAAAAATATATACAAGTTTACAAAAATCAATATATCGTAAATAGTCCATCCCAACATTCGTTGATGGAAATTTTTTACAGTACTTGCAGCAAGTATGGCTTGGTTCATAACAACGATCAAATTTTTGAATATCTGCATCAATTTGAGGACAAAAACGAGACAGCGCAGATGACTTTATGGGATTTATAAATTTGTGCAATCATAATATAATCTTTATTTGACATATCAGGGATGATGGAGTATTGTTGATATATAAAATATTATAAAAGACAGGAAATGTTGTCTAAATTGACGATTTTGCTTGATGTTGTATATTTGACTTTTTGAAATATTCCTTAAATTTTGTGCTGTTTGGAATATTTGTGCCGGAACGTCACAAATGATATTTTTCAAAAGAGATGGTATTTTAAATAAAAATTTACTGTATATTGTAAGAATATTATATTTTGCGGCGATTTTTTGGAATTTAGAGTTTCAGAGAAACAGAATATAAATGATTTCAAGTTTCACACGGAAGAATCATAAAAGGAGCGATTCTTCTTATGAATTGTTTGTGCTGCCGCAGGCAGCATGGCATGATGAGAAAGGGGGAGAAAAAAATGAGAAAAAAAGGAATGGCGTTAGCTGCTGTATGTGTATTGTCCGGGGTGTTGGTATTTGGAGCGTGTGGAAAGCAGCCGGAAGAAACAGATACGAAAGAAAATAGTTCGGGCAAAGAAGAAAACGATGTAGAAAAAACAAATTCGAATGGTTCAGAAGCAGAAAGAAATGAGAACACTTCAGACAAAACAGAAAATAATACAGAAAAAACAAATTCGAATGGCTCAGAAACAGAAAATAAAATCCCACAAACCAAGGAAGAGAGACAGAAACGGCTAAAAGATTATGCAGATAAAAATAATCTTGATGAAGATCAGTTTAAATGGCTGAGATGGCTGGATGCAGAAAGTGAATTTGAAAACAGCGGAACTTTTTTGATGGATGGTTTTAACAAGGAAGAACAAGCAGCAGCAGAACTTTTGGAGCAGGCTTCCGGTCAGACGGTATGGAGAGTGATTCAGAGGGATTTTGACGGGGACGGCAGAACAGAAACCTTTGCGCTTACCAGCAATTTAGAGGGGATTGCGGTATGGTTTGCCGCGGCGGACGGTACAACTTGTCAAGTTAATGATATAACTTTTATAAGAAATTCAGGATGTATTGAACTAAAAGGGAATACATTTTTTGTACATACCATTGATGGAGCAGACTGTACAAGTTATTGTATGTATGAAGTGGACGGAAATAAGGTAAAGCCTGCGCCAATTGATTGTTATTTTGGGCTGGAATTAACAGAGGATGGAAAAATCTGTGTATCATCGGGAGAAGATGACAGATGGTCGCCTGTAAAAAACTATGGTGAACCTGCTGGAGCAGGTTTTTTTGGATATACATTTAAAAAATATTATTACGATTATGATGAAAACGGTTTTCACGAGTACAGCGGAGTTCCCGTGACAGAGCAGGAATTTTGCCAGTATAATAACGGAGCGGAGATTCTTGGTGCAGTGCGAAGAGGAGGAGGCATTGTAAAGGATATCTATTATTTTGCAGATGGCAGAATGGTAGTAAATTATGTGGAAGATAACAGGAAAGAAACCGATGAACGAAAGCGTGAAAGACAGAGATATAATTATTATCTTCAAGTGCCAATTCTTGCAGAAGGGCAGGAGGGATTTACACTTGCCTGGAACCGCTCTCTTGATATAAAAGCCCTGCAGGAAGAGGGCGAAAAAGAAAAAAGCGATATTTTTGTCGGAAGCGGTATTTATCAGCCAGTATTTCAGGAAGAACTGGCTCAGTATCCGGATTATGAATCGCCGGTGGAATATTATAAAAAGATTTATGCAGGGCTGACAAAGAGCGATTTTAAGATTTGCAGTGTACAGACACCAGGGGAAATGCCAGACCGCGGGGAGATTCTTGCAACGGGAGAAGATCTTTCTGGAATCAAACATAACAGTCTGGTTTTTCGCTTTACAGACGAGTACCACGCTGTTGTTGCAGAAAAAAATAAAGAACTGGAAGGCAGAGCAAGCACAGGCGCGGGAGCGCTGCTTGGGCTTGCTTCCGATCAAAATGCGATCGGTGTATGGATCGGGGAAGAATATATTTGCAGCGGTTTTTTACAAGATTATTTTGACTGGGACTCTGTTGGTTTTGTGGGAAATAATGAGAAGAACAGCGAAGAACCTTCCGTTTATGCAGATTGTCTTGTTTTTGCAGACAGTGAGAGAGCAAGACAGATCGGGGATTACACGGCGGAGCGCGCTTCGAAAATTCATGCCTTTGCCGAAACCACAGGGCTTGTGCAGGAAGAGACGACCGAGGAGATAAAAAAGCCGGGTACTTACTGTGCAGAGCAGGAATATCTGATTGACCTTAACGGCGACGGGGTGAAAGAACGCCTGTTTTTCAGCAAAAATCAGCTTTTGATCAACGACAAAAATTACAGCGCATTTTTCAATCGTTCTGAGGGAATGGATGATGATTTTTTCTTTCTCTGGGATATTGATACATCGGATAAAATTTTAGAAATCGGGCTGTGGGAACATGGAGCAAGCGATACAAATTATACAAGAATTTATTGGTATGATGGAGAAACTCTGCGTCCGGCAGGAGAGATCGAAGGACCGTGGGAGAAATTATATACAGGGATTGTATTTGACGGGGCAGGAACATTAACAATGGAATGCAGACTTCAGGTTCTTCAGACATGGCGGGCAGAAAAAAGTTTTCAATTGAATGAATACCATGAACTGACGGAAGTTGAGCAGGAATTGTATTATGTGAAAAATTACAGAGAAGAAAAGTATCCATACACATTGCTCGCCCCTGTTCGATTGTATAAAGCAATGGATACAACGTCAGATTTTGTGGAAATACAATCTGGAACCAAGATTGTCCTTCCGGCAACAGACGATAAAAATTTTGTTCTGGTTGAAACAGAAGATGGAACAAAAGGATATTTGCTTTTGGATGATAACGGATATAATATTGAAAATTCAGACGGCAGTTTTTCTCCGGGAGCGGAAGTAATAGATGGGCTTAGCTTTGCAGGGTAAAAATTTTTGTCTGCTTAATGGTTTGATGGCGGCGGTAATATTTTTTAATGTATAAAAGAAGGTAAGGTTTTTATGGAGAAGAGTGTGAACGAGGAATTATTTGAAATTTTTATAAGAAATTTTCCTTTTGTTGTAAGAGAAAAGGGAACTGTACTGGGAATTTTAAACCATAAAGATAATGTTGTAATTGTAGAAAGAGATAAAAACAATCGCTTGATTGGCGCAGCTGTTGTAAATAAAAATACAATACTGATGCTGTGCGTCGATAAGGAATACCGCAGAAAAGGAATTGGCAGCAGATTGTTAAAAGAAGCGGAGAATCTGGTTTGGCAGGCGGGATTTGATAAGATCAATGTGGGAAATGGTTTTGATTATCTCGCGCCAGGCGTGCCGACATCAAAGCGTTATATAAAAGCAGAGAACGAGAAATTATATCCGGGATTAAACGAGGAGTCCAGCAGTTTTTTTGAAAGAAGGGGCTACTTACATTCGTGGGACTGCAATTGTTTTGATATGCGTTTTCCGCTCTGTGAATGGAAAGATGAAGTTCCTTATATAAAAGATGACGTTTTTATATTTGCTCCAGAAGACAAATATAAAGAAAACAATACATTACAGAAAAACGAGAGTTATATTGAGAAAAATTCTTCTGAGATTGTCTGCCGTTTTGCGGAAAAAAGTGATAAAAAAGCAGTTTTAACTTGTGCGGACAACGCATACCCGGAGTTTACGCAATATTATCAGGATGATGCTTTGTACCAGAAAGAAAACCAGGCAAGAGTGCTGGCTGCGTTTTGTGGAAGCCAAGTTGTTGGAATTCTGATTACAGGCGTGGAAGATCGCGAAAAAAGCTTGGGAAGTATCGGCTGTATGGCAGTTCATCCTGCATGGCGCGGCAGACATATAGCAGTAAACCTTGTGTTAGCAGGTACAAAATATTTAAAGGAAATCGGTTTTAGAGAAGCGTATTTAAGTTATACATACAGCGGGCTTGACCATATGTATGGTTATGCGGGATATAAAATATGCGTTTATTTTATGATGGCAGTCAAAACAAAAAAATAAATATACAAGTTTTTGATTTTAAGCCATATCAAACTTGGAAACAGCTGTTTAAAAAAGAGAAAGGAAAAAATTAATATGGGGATATATGCTTGTTATAAGGAAATTAACGGCGAAAAGATTGAGGAGATGCTTTGTGAAGCGAACAAAAAATCGGAAGAAAATGAAATCGCTGTAGTATTAGAAAAATCGGAAAAATGTTCTTTGGACAAGTTATGGGATGGGCTTCATTGTCTTCTTACAGGAGTTTCTGCTACACATTTATTAAAAGGAAATCTTTTAAGCGAAGCGGTGATGGGAAGAGAACTATGGCCGCATGAAAGCGACATTAGCTTTGTTTTTCCAGAAAGAACCGCAGAAATTGCAGCTGCACTCAATGAATTTAATTTGGAGGAAGCACTGAATGCTTTTTCGCCAGAACATTTTTACGAAGAACATGTTTATCCAAATATTTGGCTCAGAGATGACAAGGAGGATTTAAAACAGGAGCTGCAAATGGCATTTAAAGTGTTAAAGAACTTTTATAATACAATGGCAAAGAAACAAAAGGGCGTAATGGTAGTTATTGGGTGATATATTTATAAAATAATTTATTTAAATTCTAAAGAGTACCTGAAAAAACAATTGGTATTTTTCGCGAAAGGGATTTGATTTATGAAAAACAATGAACTCTATCAGCTTTTGAAATTGCCAGAAAGAATAATAGAACAGTTTATGGAGTATGAAAAAAAACAAACAAGTTTTTTTCAAATTGAAATTATTGCATAACAGCAAAAGGCATAAATGCATGTTTTTAAGAAAGAAAATATAATTTATATTGTAAAATAAGGAGCATTATGGAAAAGACAAAAATACAGGTTAATATGGATAATTTCCCGAAAGAATTGCATTCTTATCTGGAAGGTACACAGATCTATGACAGCAGTTGTCGTTCCACTGCGAAAGTATATTATATTTCCACAGGTTATTATCTAAAAGTGGATGCGAAAAGAAAACTGGAACGTGAAGTTTTTATGGCAGACTGGTTTTACAAAAAAGGGCTTGGAGCCAAGATGATTCAGTATATAACAACAGATCAGGATTATATGCTTACAAAAGCTGCCGAGGGCGAGGATTGTCTCTCCGATCTTAACCATCCAGAAAAATTGTGTGAACTGTTGGCAGAAACAATGAGAACGCTTCATTCCATGCCAATTTTTGATGTGCCAAAATCCGTTGCTTTTGAGAATTTTTTGGCGGCGCTTGAAAATGGCAAGGGAGATTATTGTGAGAGCGTATTGATGCCGCGTTTTATGGTTTCTTCGAAAGAGGAAGCATGGGAGATTATGCAGGCAAATAAACATCGGTTAAAGTGTGATACGCTGATACATGGAGATTTTTGTCTGCCAAATGTTATACATAAGAACAATAAATTTTCCTGTTTTATTGATCTGGGGATGGCAGGCGCAGGCGATAAACATAGTGATTTGTATTGGGCGCTCTGGTCGCTGCAGTACAATCTTAAAACGGAAAAATACACGGACTATTTTTTGGATCTGTACGGTCGGGAAAATTTTGATTATAGTATGTTAAAGGTAATTGCAGCATTTGAAGCGTTTGGTTGAAATAAAGCTGCCAAGGGTTCCGACAACAGGGGATTTCACGAAATTCAAAAACTTGTAAACAGCTGTTATTTGAGTGCAAATTGGAATTCATACGAAAGGAAGATGATAATGACATTAGGTTCTGCCGGAAATACGCAGGGTCCGGCGCTGCATATTTTAGAGGTGGCGAAACAATATACCGTAATGTATATTTGCGGTGATGATTATGATGAGGAAGAACCTGTGCTTTCGCAGTGGGTTGCAGTAAAAGGAGAAAATCGTTTTTTTGCGGAAAGCCCGGAAGCATTGCTTGGATTAGTGTGTATTTATGAAGCACTGGGAAATGATTGGAATAAGTATTCTTCTTATGACACAGAGCATATTTTTCAGCGTGATCCATCCTACCTTTTATAAAGAAATTTTAAATTTTGTAATATAGTATGTTTTTTTGTGAAAAAGATTTGGGTATAAGAAAAATAACAAAAAATAGAAATTAAAAAATTCAATCTCGGAATTTGTGACCTGTAAGCCAAAGCTTTTGTTGGGGGATTAAAGCAGCTTAAGCAGCAGAAGGGAAGAATGTATGGGGATTTCAAAAAAAGGAAAAAGAACGATTACCTGTCATCAAAAACAGTATGTCTGGTGGGTAAAAGAAGATGAAGAGGATTTTGGAACAGTCTGGCTCAATATTGTTTCATCAGACAAGATGCTTGTATTATCTTATCAGGTTGGAGAAGAAGCGCTTTTTGTAGTCAGCAAAGGAAGATTATTTCAGGGAAAAGAAACTTCAGGAGTCTGGGAATATTATTATTATCCTTTTCAACAAGCACCTCCTTCAGTAATTACACCGAGGTTTGTGCAGGAATTAATTTTTTGGGCTGTAGACGGGAAGGAAGCGAGAAAGATTTCGAGAGATTATCCGATGCATGCAGGGTTTTTGTACCGGCTGGTTTTATATGATGATGAATTGTCCTACGACAATTTTAAAGAAGGATTTGATATCGGAATATTTTCTTCTTACAGCAAAGCAGAAGAAACAAAAAAATATTATTTAGAACAGGTAGAAGGATTTCGAGATTATCATTGCAGCGGTCGAATTATTAAAAAAAGAGTTTTGGGAAACAGAAGTTCCAACAAAGTATATACAGTATATGGTTGGAATGAAAACGAAAATTCTGATGAAATAGATATTATTGAGAGTGATTGCTTTGCGGAAGAAGCCATGGCAGAACAGGAAATGAAGATTATGAAGGAGCAATATAATCGAACAGAGTGGGCGCTTTCCGAGTACCAGATCAATCAGTGCAAGTGGAATGAGGGATTTGTAAGAGTATAATATTTAATATTTTAAGAAGCAGATAAGTTTTAAAAAATACTTTTATATTACTTTTATGGATATAAATACAGAAAAATTATACAGCAAAGATGAATTGCATTCAGAGCAAGCAGGAAATCCTGCTCGATTTGAAGCAGGATCAGAGATTACAGGAGCAGCAGAATAATGATGATTCAGTATAGAGAATTATGTGAGGATGAAATTGACCGGGAGTTATTTCGGGGGTTTATAAGAAGGCAGAATGTTACAAAATGTTGGAGAAAGCAGGAAGGTGCGTGGAGGATTAAGGACGATCCATTTATTGACGACTGGTCGGAGAAAGATTATCAAACATTGATTGTCTGTTTGAAACATACGCTTTCCGAAAAAGGATTTGTATACGCTGCATTTTGTGATAATTGTTTAAAGGGTTTTGCTTCTGTAGAAGCAGGAGTATTTGGCGAAAAGCAGAAGTATTTAGATTTATCTTGTATTCATGTATCGGAGGATCTGCGGGGAATGGGCATTGGTCGGACGCTTTTTGATGCTGCAAAAGAATGGGCGCGGAAAAACGGGGCAGAAAAACTTTATATTTCGGCGCATTCTGCTGTAGAGAGCCAAGCATTTTACAAGGCGATGGGATGCGTGGAAGCAAAGGAATATAATCAAAAACATGTCGAGGAAGAACCTTATGACTGCCAGCTGGAATGCGCAGTGGTATCAGACTTTTGACACTCTCCACACTGAAAGGGGGCTTTGCGAAAGCATTTCGCAATTGATGCTGCACAAACCAGTTTACAAGTTAAAAGTATTTAAATATATTTTATGGAGGAATAAGAAAAAAATTAATGAAAACAGAGCAGGTTGTCACAGTGAGAGAAGCTTGTCAAAATGATTTGCAGGAAATACTTAAGTTATATTTATTTTTACATGAAACGACAGTTCCAGAAAATAACGATCGATTAAAAAAAACATGGAATAAAATTATGGAAGATCATGATCATCATTTGATTGTCTGTGAACTGGACGGAAAAATTGTTTCTTCCTGCGTCTGCGTTATTATTCCAAATTTAACGCGGAATGTGCGTTCTTATGCTTTTGTGGAAAATGTGGTGACACACAAAGATTATCGCAAAAAAGGGTATGCATCCTTGTGCCTGAATTATGCAAAACAGATTTCTGAGACAGCGAACTGTTATAAAATAATGCTTTTGACTGGTTCGAAAAATAAGGAAACTTTAAATTTTTATAAAAACGCAGGTTATAACAACGAGGATAAAACAGCGTTTGTACAATGGTTGGAATAGTTGTAAACAGCTAAGAGAAGCTTATGGCAAAGAAGCATTTGAGTTTGTTACAATTCCTTTTGAAAAAAGGTATCTTAAAGTGGGGGATAAATTTTTAGATAAAGAAAAAAATTTAAACTCAACCCGCCGTTGGATTTTAAAAGAAATGCGAAATAATCCCAATATCACACAGCAGCAGTTAATGGGGATTGTAGGGATTGGAAAAACTGCAATTCAGAGCAATATCTCCTATTTGCGCAAAAACGGTTATTTGGAGCGAATTGGTTCAAACAAGAATGGTTATTGGAAAGTATTATAGAAATGGAGGGTTTTTATGAAAAAAACAGAAGTGAGAATATCGGAAAATCAGCGTGAATTATATGGAGTTATGATTACGCCGGAAAAAGGAGAAAAATACCCGGTTGTTATTTTTAGCCATGGTTATAATGGCTCAGGAAGAGATTTTGAATCTATGGGAGAGTGCCTCGCAGACCATGGGATCACCTCATTTTGCTATGATTTCTGCGGTGGTTCCGCAAATTCCAGAAGCAGTCTTGCCACCACAGATATGACGATATTTACAGAAAAAGAGGATCTTCACAGTGTAATTAAGTATATGAAAGAACATAGTGCCAGCGCCGCTTCGCAATCAGACAATGAAAAAGTATCATTATCGGAAAATTGTGTGCAGCATCCAGAAAAAGATCAAGCGGAAAAATATGGCACGGTGGATGCAGAGAATATCTTTTTGTTTGGAGGCAGTCAGGGCGGACTGGTTTCTGCGTTAGTTGCAGAAGAAGCAAAGGACGATATTCGGGGAATGCTTTTATTATTTCCGGCGATGTGCATTGCAGATAACTGGAACGCACGGTTTCCAGAAGAAAAAGATATTCCTGAGATACAAGAATTTTGGGGAATGAACCTTGGAAAAAAGTTTTTTATGACATTGCGGGGATTTGATGTTTATAAAAATATTGGCAGCTATAAGCGCAGCGTTCAAGTGATGTACGGAGACAAAGACTCCATTGCTTCTTCTGATTATATGGAAAAGTTAAAAATGGCTTATTCTGATATAAAGCTGGAAGTTTTTCAAAACGAAGGGCATGGATTTTCCGAAGAAGGAAACCGCAGAGTGACAGAGATAACACTGGATTTTATAAAGAAAAATTTGGCATAAGGATTGCGTTGGAAGGAAAAACATTTTCAGTAACCATAATTCTTTATTGATGTAGTATCGCAGGCAGGTCTGTGTACTGTACGGGTGTGATAATGAAAGAAGTACTCACAATATTTGTTCGCATAGAACAAACCATTTCCGTAGAAGGGCAAGCAGGAAGCGCAGCAATCGTTCTTTTTTCAGGATATGCGGAAAGTGAATATTTTCGCGGAAATATTTTGCCTGGAGCGGCAGATTGCCAGAAATCAAATGCAACCGGTTTTGTACTGTCTGCCCGTTACATACTAGAAGGTTTGGACTGCGCGGGAAAACATTGCAAAATTTTTATAGAAAATAATGGTTCTCCTGATGAAACTGGGATGATTCGTACAAAACCGATTGTTTATACGGATAGCGACAGTCTGAAATGGCTTGAACATGCGATTTTGGAGGGACATATTTCAAAAGAAAAAGGAATGGTGATCATTCACATAAGCATAAAAGAGGAGAACTTTTGAATCTTGGATGGCAGAACCTAAAAATAAATTTTTTACAGATTTATTTGGCAGCGGAGCGGGGGCAGGAGCGGCGTTTTTGTTTTTTGCGGCAGGAATCGCAGTATGCTTGATTTTTCGAAAAGTAAAGTACATTCGGGAGATGATATAATATAAGAGGTATTTTAAATTTAGTGCATAATGATAGAAAGGATAAACCTGTGGATGACAAGGAAAATTTTACAGTTCGGCGTCTGAAAATATCAGAATTGCCAGTTTTAACAAAATTATTTCACTACAAAGATATCAATAAGATGATTTTGGAAACCATGGCGTCAATGGAACAAGGAATAGAAGATATTTTTGTATTGTATCAGGAGAAAGAATTGCTTGGTGAGATACATGTTAATTATTGCAGTACAGACGAGCAGGAAGCGGTGCCGGGAAAGCGGGTTTATCTTTATGCATACCGCGTAAAAAAGGGATGTCAGAACAGAGGAATCGGAAGTTTTCTTATGCGCCAGGTGCTGGATCAATTAGAAAATAGGGGATATACGGAATTTACAATCGGCGTGGAAGATAACAATGAGATTGCAAAACATATTTACAAAAAATTTGGATTTCAGGAAATCATTGCGCGCAAACAAGGTCAGGACGACGAGGAGAGTGAACCTTATCAATATAATTTGCTTTTAAGAAGAAAGTCTCTCTGCTATGATTTTATTTTTATCGCTGGAAGGGATGAAAAATTAAAGTCCGAAATCTGTCAAAAACTGTGTGAAAATTATCATACAAAATATTGGGAGCAGAATCAAATGTTTCAGGAAGGCGGACGTCCAAACGGAATGGAGAATATTATCGGCATTTCGGAAGAAGAAATCCGCTGGCAATGTTTTGCAGCAGCATTAAGGTATCATTACAAGTTGGGATTTCGCAATACTATCGTTGGAATTGAAGAATTGCAGATCAATGATGTTCCAGAAATATTTCAAGAATATCGTTGCATAATTTTTTGGCTGATCTATGATAATGATCAGCAGATTGATAAGAGGATAGAAAACACGGAAGAATCAATGGATTTTAAAAATATTGAAATAATGTCAGAAAAAGAAGAGAAACAATTTTGGATAAAAAATATGTATAAAGTTAATACAACAGGAAAAATACCAGAACAGATATGCAGTGAGATAATTCAGCAAGTTGATTTGTTAAAAACATCCTTACATTAGATGATTTGTGACACTGATCGGGTTTTCCAAAAAAAATTTATTGTGTGGGCAATAGTTAGCAGAATAATGGAGGAATAAGATGGTATTTTGCAAATTGCTTTTATTTGACTTGGACGGAACATTGCTTTGCAGTGATAAAACAATCTCAAAACGAACACGAGATGTTCTTAAAAAATGCAGAGAAAAAGGAATCTGGATTGGAGTATCGACTTCGCGAAGCAGGCAGAATATACAGTCTTTTTTAGGAGAACTGCAGCCGGATATATTGATTACAAGCGGCGGCGCTCTGGTGGAATGGAATTATAAAACTATTTATCAGAATAGTTTTTCCAAAGAGGAAACCAGACGGATGATTGAAACTGCCAGAAAAATCTGCGGTGCAGATTGTGAAATAACAATTGATACAATCGATTCTCATTATTGGAATTATAAAATAGATCCGAAAAAACAAGATCAAAGCTGGGGAGATAGTATTTACACAGATTTTAAAAACTTCGAAGAAGAATCTTTGAAAATGTGCGTGGAAATTTTTGATCAGAAACAGGCAAATCAGTTGCAGACGCAATTAAAGGACTGTGACTGTGTTCGTTTTTCCGATGGATACTGGTATAAATTTACCAAAAAAGAGGTTACAAAAGAAAAAGCAATTCAAAGTTTATGTGCTGTATGTGAAATTCAAACAAAGGAAATTATTGCATTTGGCGATGATTATGCGGATATTGGAATGCTGAGATTATGCGGAAAAGGCATTGCGATGGGAAATGCAATTGACGAAGTAAAAGCGGAAGCAGATCTGGTAATTGGCAGCAATGACGAGGATGGAATTGCAGAGTATTTAGAAGGCTTTTTATAAATGTTAAAAATCAGAGTTTTATTATCTATGTTAATGCAGATTAAATACTGCCTGCATGGCAGAATGAAAGTTCATTGCCAACAGGAAAAAGCGGAGTGTGAGAACAATGCAGACAAGCAAAATGTATATCCTCAAAAACAGAAAAAAAACAAGAGGAAATAAAATAGAGAGGGATATAAGATATAAACTGCATTTAAAACAGCTATATAAAGCGAAGGGAGGAAGATTTTTTTCACCAGTTTCGTATATTGATTGTATTTGGAGGAATGGAAAAATTTATAATCAAAAGATTCCGTATTATGTCAGAAGTACGCCTGGTCATGGAGGACCAGAGCGCAGATATTGGAAAAAGGT
Source organism: uncultured Lachnospiraceae bacterium (assembly GCA_947086895.1). GTDB lineage: Bacteria > Bacillota > Clostridia > Lachnospirales > Lachnospiraceae > RGIG4057. The sequence continues at coordinate 83,249 of CAMUAR010000008.1, forward strand.
GTCGAATCGGTTGACCCGGCGTTATAAATCTGGTATTTCTAAAGGAGGAAATTACAGAAAAATATTTGACTATCAATGGATGCTGGATTGAAAAAAGATTTTTAAAATATAAAGCCGCTTATGTAAAAAAAAGTAATGAAGAAATGGAGCTTTTTATGGCAGAATTAAAAAATTTTTTAAATGCGGATGGAATGCTTGTGCAGTTTCCGGCAAAACGGAAAATGAAATTGGAAGCGCTGGCATATTTGGCAGAGAAGTTTGAATCCGGGCGAAAGTATACAGAAAAAGAGGTGAATGAACTGCTGCTTTCCTGGCATATTTTTCATGATCCAGCGACATTGCGGCGGGAATTATATAACAATCGTTTTCTTGGACGTGATGCAGACGGAGCGATGTACTGGCGTGAAGAAACAAAAAATTGATATGCAGTTTATTGTGGAATAATGTTAGAAACCTTGCAAAAAAGGGGATTAAAGTGAATTATAAATGGTTGGCTTTCCTTGTTATAGCAATAACTTTTTTCTTTGAAACATACATAGAATGGCTGAAAATAAAATCTGCCAAACGCCCGATTCCAGATAATGTAAAGGATATTTATGATAAGCAGTCCTACAACAAATGGCTTGCTTATTATGGAGAAAAAACAAAGCTTTCTTTTATACGGCATACCATAAGTTATCTGACGGTGTTTCTTATCATTGGTCTGGATGTGTATGCAAATATTGTAAAGCAGCTTTCGCTAAAAGGAGATTATCTGGCAGCAGTTGGAGTTTTCATTGCTGATATTTTGATTAGTTTCATTTATTCGGTTCCACACGAATATATGGACGCTATGATTGTGGAACAAAAATATGGTTTTAACCGTATGACGAAAAAAACATTTTTTACAGATCAAATAAAAGATGTAGTGCTTGATATTATTTTAACCAGCGGAATCTGCTGTCTGTTTATTTTTCTTCACCGTACTCTGGGCGATTGGCTTTTGCTTGTTTTTACAGGAATTATGCTGCTTTTTGTACTGCTGATTGTTTTTCTTGCCCCAGCGATTGGAAAAATAAAAAACAAGTTTGAACCTCTGCCGGATGGAAAACTGAAGGAAAGACTTTTTGCCCTGCTTTTGGAAAATGGCTGTACGGTTAAGGCAATTTATGTGATGGATGGTTCAAAACGCTCTTCAAAGGCAAATGCCTATTTTTCTGGATTTGGAAAATCAAAGACGATCGTTCTTTATGATACGCTGTTAGAGCAGATGTCAGAAGATGAAATCGTTGCTGTTTTTGCTCATGAGATGGGGCATAACAAGCATAAAGATACATTGAAAATGTACGGAATCAGTATTTTAAATGTTGTTGTCTGTGTATTTGCTGCATGGAAATTGGTTTCAGTACCGGAAATTTATCTGGATTTTGGTTTTGAAAAGCTAAATTATGGTTTTGCCTTTTATTTGCTTGCCACTGTTTTTTTAGCATTTTTTTCACCGTTTTTTGGGCTGTTTTCCGGTGTACTTTCAAGACGTGCGGAATATGCGGCAGATCGTTTTGCAGCGGAAAACGGATATAAGGAGGCGTTGATTTCTGCTCTTAAAGTATTATCTAAAAATTCTTTTTCATGTCTGGCGCCGCACCCGCTGCTTGTCGCATTGACAAACACTCACCCGACCGTCAGTCAGAGAATTTCAGCATTGGAGTGTATACCAAAAAAAGAATAAAAGGAATATCATACTTTTCTGATCTTCGCGGCAGAACCATTCTTTGTTCCAAATTTTGCTTGACATCCTCTTTGTACTGTCGTATAATGCAAGTATTATAAGAGAATGAATTATAAGTCAGAGCAGGATTGTGTATCTTGTCATGGCAGAGGAAGGGAGGTAGCTTACATGATTAACAGTGCAGCAGGTTATAATTTTTGTATTTTGGGTTTTGCCGGAATCTCTGATTTTGGATTTGATTCAAAAGCAGCTGCATTGGAAGATGGAATATCGTGTAAGGTTACCAGGTTTATATTTTCATAGTAGATCTTATTTTGTCTGTATGAAGCCGTGGTAGTCTTATCATGGCTTTTTTGCTGCTTTAATTTAAAAATAAGCAGAATTCTAACAAAACCCCGGCGTGTTATGGCATGGCGGGAGTATCATGACCGCTTTTGTAGACAGTGTGCGGGTGTTTTCAGAACAAAAAGTTTTTAGAATAAAGTGTTAGATATTGGTAAAGTTGTTATGCTCTTAAAATACATGAACGATACAAAATTTATACAAAAATTTAAATTGTGTACAGATAACACAAAGAAAAATGTTGTATCAGAGAATGTAGAGAGATGAACAAAACAAAAATACGATAAAAACAATTTAGTATATATTAGTGCGTTGTATTGCAGTAAAATTGGGATTTTGCTTATGTCTGGAGAATGCAGGAGCGGGGGTGATAAAAATGAAAATGTATATTTTTTAAAAATATTAGAATCGTGATTTTTGGAAAAAGAAATTTTTATTTATATTTTTGATCAGGAGGTTTATATTATATGGGTAAGAAGAAAAAAGAGCATGTTTCATTTGGAAATAAGGCATTGAATAAAAACGGCATTCCGTTCGGGAAAGTAAATAATAATTATCAGGCGCAGACGGCGCCGAAAAAAATGGTGCAGCAGCGCAGAATGGGAGCAAAATAAAATTTTAAGCGTAAAGCGGAACAAGAGGAAAGATTGGAAGAAAATTCGCTATTATAAAGTGCGAAATGATCTTTTCGTTCTTGTTTGTGCTTAGAAAGGAATGGTGAAAAATGAAGGTAAAACCAAGCGAATATTTAAGGGAAATAAAGCCGGTGCTTTTAAAACTGCGCACCCGGCTGCTACAGGAATTTCCGTATGTATCGCTGTTGGCGCAGGATTCTACCGCAAAAAATTACAGTGTGTCAAAAACCAGCACAATGATAAGAATGGATAACCGTTTGTCAGGGCGCGGTTTTGTAGCAAAAGTTTACGACGGAGCCGGGTATGCAGAGTATTCCTTTAACGAGTTGTCGGAAGAGAAAATTGAAGAGGTTGTAGCGGCGATAAAAAGTAAATTGATACCAATGTCGGACAAGCTGCCGGACGGAGTGAAAAAGAGCTGTTATGCAATGATCGAGGACGAACCGGTTATATTTGCGGACAGTACGGATTATGAGATTGACCCGGAGGAGTACGGCGACGAGAAAATTATTGCGCAGCTGGAGGAAGTCAGCAAGGCTGGACGTGCGTACAGTGATAAAATTCTTGATTGCCGCACCCATGTAAGTTATCAAAAATACAGCAAGCTGTTTCTTTCAAAGAACCGTGATATGGAACAGAATGTTCTGTGGATGAGCGGAGCTTTGACCGTGATGGCAACGCGCGGCGAAGAAGTAAAAGATAGTTATAAGGGATTTTCCGTGCTTGGCGGCGCCGAACTTTTGCAGGAGATTGGCAAGAATGTCAGTAAAGTAGCGCAGACAGCACTCGATCTTTTGGAGAGCGAACCGATCACTCCTGGAGAATACGATTGTGTATGTGATCCAGGAGTAACTGGAATGATTGTTCACGAAGCGTTTGGGCATGGAGTGGAGATGGATATGTTTGTAAAAGACCGCGCGCAGGCAAAGCAGTTTGTCGGAAAGCAGGTTGCGTCTCCTCTTATCTGTATGCATGACGGCGCAGGTGCAGCGCGCGAGGTTGCTTCTTATTTCTTTGACGATGAAGGTGTTCTGGCGCATGATACGCTGATTATCGATCATGGTATTTTAAAGGCGGGGATCAGTGACGCGCAGTCGGCAATGCATCTTGGCACGGAGCCAACCGGCAATGGAAGACGTGAGAGTTATCAGAGGAAAGCTTACACTCGTATGACAAATACTTATTTTGAAGCAGGCAGTGATAAAGTGGAAGATATGATTGCTTCAATCTCCGATGGCTTTTTGCTGGAAGAGGCGATGAGCGGCATGGAAGATCCGAAAAACTGGGGCATTCAATGTATGGTAAGTATTGCGAGGGAGATCAAGGACGGGAAGCTGACAGGAAAGATTTATTCGCCGATTGTGCTTACTGGCTATGTTCCTGATTTGTTGAAATCCATCAGTATGGTTTCGGATACTTCGACGCTCTGCGGCAGCGGTTTTTGCGGCAAAGGGTATAAAGAATGGGTGAAAGTATCCGACGGCGGTCCATATATTAAAGCAAAAATTCGGCTCGGTTAAAAATTAATTATTTGGGTTATCCGGGGTGTGTTTGAAAAATAAAAATCGCACAAAAGGAAATTAAAAAAGTGTGTTATATTTTGTCCAATCGATAAATTAATCTGATTTTTCAAACACGCCCTGAATAGACCGCGCAAAGATTTTGGAATATTTGCGGCGGCTGGACAGTCAGGTTTTCAGGAAAGGAAGGGCGGTTTATGGTAGACCGGATTTTGGACGCGCTGAAAAAGTGCGGGATTGATACATGGCAGATTGTTGTGACAGAAGAAGAATCTGCCGAGCTGTTTTTTATCAAGAAAGAGCTTGATATGCAGCGGTGCCAAAAAGTGAAAACAGCAGATGTTGCAGTTTTTTGTGAATTTACGGAGGGAGAAAACCATTGTTTGGGAACAGCGTCCGTGCAGGTGCAGGAGAGTTTAACGGATGAGGAAATCTGTAAACTGCTTCAGGATGCTTATTATGCAGCAGGATTTGTAAAAAATAAATATTATGAATTGTACAAAGGAACAAAAGAAGAGTTTGTCGAAGTTGCAAGTACGCTTACAGAAAAATCTTTGACAGAAATTGTACAGGGATTTGCAAAGGCGCTGTTTGCAGAAGATCACAGAGAAGATGTATTCCTAAATTCAGCGGAAATTTTTGCATACCGCTATGTAAATCATATTTTAAATTCGCGCGGCGTGGATGTCGCATACAGAAAAAGCCGCGTGCAGGGAGAGTTTGTTGTGCAGTGCATTGACGGGCAGGATGTAGAGACCTATCAAAATTTTGCATACGATAACTGGAACACAGATGCTCTGCGCGAGAAAGTGCGCGCTGCGATTGAGATGACTTCCGCGCGTGCCAAGGCGGTGTCTGCCCCGGCAGCAGGAGAATACCGTGTGATTTTGTCCGGCAGTTATGTGGAAGATTTTTTATCTTACTATATCAGCCGTGCTTCTTCTTCCATGATTTATCCAAAGTATTCAACTTTTTCGGTCGGCTGCGATGTGCAGGGCAGCGAAACTGCAAAGGATCGTATTAACCTGACAATGAAGGCGTCCGTTCCATACAGCGACGAGGGAATTCCGATGAAGGATAAAGAGCTGGTGAAGGACGGAAAACTGGAGCTGATCCACGGCGGAAACCGCTTTGCGCAATATCTTGGAATTGAGCCGACAGGAGTATTTCAGAGGTGTTATGCTCCAGCTGGAAAGATCTCGCTTGAAGAATTAAAGGCAGAGCCATATTTGGAAGTTGTAAACTTTTCAGATTTTCAGATGGATTCTTTCACCGGTCATTTTGGAGGAGAAATCCGCCTTGCGTTTTTGTATGATGGAGAGAAAGTGACACCGGTAACCGGAGGTTCCATCAACGGAAATATTTTTGAGGCTCAGAAGACCCTTGTATTTTCAAAAGAGATGCAGGTGGAAAAGAGTTTTGAAGGACCAAAAGCAGTCTGCATGGATAAAGTGAGTGTTGCAGGTGCGTAAATCCATATCTTTGTTATAAAAACAAGGTATAATATTTTTTGTATTTTTAAAAATTTGTAATAGTTTTTAGACTTGCGGGATTGCTTATTAAAATAAGTAACCCCGCTTTTTTTAATCCCTGTATGACATGGTATTAAATTTTTCAAGTACTTCCCTGCTTGTTTGCCATGTATTGTCGTTTACTTTACAAGGATTATAGAGGCTGCCTGACAACATTCGCTCTTTTTCTGTCATAATATTATTGTTCTCCGATATTTGATATTTTTATTTTTGAATTAAAAAGTCGATTTTATTTTTTTATATCAATTTTTCTATCCTTATAATAATATTCTTTATCATGTTCGTTGATTTCGCGCAATACTTTGCAAGGATTTCCCGCGGCTACAACATTCGCTGGGAGATCCTTTGTCACAATACTTCCAGCTCCAATCACTGTGTTATCCCCGATTGTGATGCCGAGAAGAATAACTGCGCCCGCACCGATCCAGCAGTTTCTGCCAATATGTACTGGGATATTATATTGGTAGGTTTGTTCGCGCAGTTCCGGCAGAATCGGATGTCCGGCTGTGGCAATCGTTACGTTCGGTCCAATCATTGTATAATCGCCGATATAAATATGAGTGTCGTCAACGCAGGTTAAATGATAGTTTGCATAGACCATTTTTCCAAAATGGCAGTGATGCCCGCCCCAATTTGCATAAAAAGGAGCTTCGATATAAACTCCCTCTCCGCAGTCTGCCAAGATTTCTTTTAACATTTTCGCTCTTTTTTCCAATTCGGAAGGTTTGGTCTGATTGTAGTCGCATAGTTTGTCCTGATAAATAACTTGTTCTTGTATGATTTCTTCGCCTCCTGGAAGATAAAGTTCTCCAGTATGCATTTTTTCTTTCATTTCACTCATTTTTTTCCTCTCATTCTGCTGTACAGACAGCATTTTAATCTTATATTTTTTTGCCGATAGTTATTTTTTATTTTAAAGGGAGTTTTTGCAACAGCAAAAGAGCTAAAATTGAGATTTTAAGTTTTAGATTGTAGATTATTCCTACCGACAGTTTGCAGTTTAAAGCCGAGCACGAATCGGCGCAGATATAATAGCGTTCGCTATTATATCATGTTTTTCAAACATGATATCTTTTTTGATGCGCACGATTCGCCAATGAAGATGCTCTCCCTTTGGTCGAGCGCAAATCGGCGCAGATATAATAGCGTTCGCTATTATATCATGTTTTTCAAACATGATA